>CAWUIX010000109.1:0-6906 GCA_963922395.1 uncultured Rhodobacterales bacterium
CTTTACCCTAACGAAGGGAAGTTTCACCTCGGTCATCGTGTCGAGCGGCTGCGGGAAATCCACGCTTCTCAAGATAATGGCGGGCCTCATTCCGCCGTCTAAAGGCCGTGTCGTGCTTCAGAATGAACCGGTGACGGGCCCCCGGCGCGATATCGGAATGATGTTCCAGCAGGCGACGCTCTTTCCCTGGAAGACAGCGGTGGAGAATATCGTTCTTCCGATTGAAATCCGGGACGGAAAGGCGGCCGCCAAGCAGGCGATGGATAAGGCCCATGAGCTTTTGGATATCGTGGGTCTCAAGGGATTCGAGAACGTATACCCTAATGAGCTATCCGGCGGGATGGCGCAGCGCGCCTCGATCTGCCGGATGCTGATCACCGAACCAGCCGTCCTGCTCTTGGACGAGCCGTTCAGCGCGCTCGACGAATTGTCCCGTGATATGATGAACATGGAATTACAACGAATTTGCCGCGAACAGCACGCGACCGCGTTTCTCGTCACACATTCGATCCAGGAGGCAGTCATCCTGTCCGATGAGATCGTCGTGATGAAACCGCGCCCAGGCCGCATTGCCGAGGTTGTGAATGTCGATCTTCCCCGGCCCCGCACGCTCGACATGATGACGACGCCGAAATTTGGTGAGATCGTGGACCATATTCGTGGCATGTTGGACAAGGGAGAAGACATGTGACCGAACTCCGAACCAATCAGCCGATCCAGACCGAGCCGGTGGAGGACACGGTCTGGGTTCAGGAGGTCGCATTCATCGACTCGGTCCCGCGCTGGATCGCAATGACCTTCGTGTTCGTGGTTTTCATTGGCACCTGGGAATTGGTGACGAGCCTTGGGCTCGTTTCTCCGATCATTTTGCCGAAGCCTTGGGAAACGCTCCAGGACATGATCTTCGTTGGGCAGAACCTCCTGAGCGGCGGTTACATGCTCGGCGCGCTTTGGATCACGATCAAAGAAGTCATCTACGGCTTTGCTCTCGCTATTGCGATCGGGTTTTCACTGGGTGTTCTCGTCGGCGAGACGGCGTTCGGAGAGAAGGCCGTAATGCCTTATCTTGTTGCCATCGACACGATGCCAAAGGTGGCCTTCGCACCACTTTTCGTTGCCTGGCTGGGGTTCGGCATCGAGTCCAAAGTTGCACTGGCCGCGTTCATTGCGACTTTCCCAATAGTGGTTGGAACGGCTGCCGGCCTGCATTCGGCGGATGAAAATGCGCGAATGCTGTTCAAGACAATGGGCGCAACCCGTATGCAGACGCTCATTAAGATGAAGTTGCCGACCGGGCTTCCACAGATTTTCACTGGGCTCAAGATCGGAGCGGTCGGCGTGATGGCGGGTGCGATCACCGGTGAGTTCCTGGGTGGCGGCAAGGGATTTGGTGAACTGATCCGCGTTGCTGCTTCTCAGCTCAACACACCGCGTGTATTCTCCTTGATCCTGTATCTCAGCCTCGTTGGCCTTGCACTTTACCTTATCGTGCAGTGGACGCAGCGAAGAGTTGTCTTCTGGCAAAAAGAGACCGTGGGTGCGCACGATGCCTGATCAATCGGCGGTCGCCCCTGAGGTTCTGCGAACCTTCGTTGGGGAAGCCCTTCAGTCGAAGGGCGTCTCACCCGAGCACGCAAGCGAAGTTGCGACGCTGATGGTAGAAGCCGATATCTACGGCTATGGCACGCACGGGGTGTTTCGGTTGCGCCAATATCTTGCGCGCCTGGCCGGTGGCGGATGCAATCCAACTCCATCAGTAAGCGTGGCGCACGAGACGGTGGCCACAGCGGTGATAGATGGGGACGACGGCCTTGGCCATCTGGCCATGGCCGCCGCGCGTGACCTTGCGATCAAGAAGGCGCGGACTGCCGGTATTGGATGGGTGGGCGTGCGGCGCGGCAACCATGCCGGCCCGCTTGCACTCTATGTCCGGCCGCAGGCAGAAGCAGGACTGCTCGGCATGGCCGCCGCCGTCGGCAGCGCAAACCATGTGCCTCCATACGGCGGGACAGATCTCTTGCTGGGCACAAACCCGATTGCGTTCTCCGCGCCATCCGCGGGATCAGACCCATTCGTCTTTGATATGGCCACCACGGTCGCCGCCATGGGCAAAATCAAGACCCTACTCCAGCAGGGTCAGGAGATGCCCGAAGGCTGGATGGTTGGACGGGACGGTAATCCGCTCACTGATCCAAGCCGAAAATCCGAGGGCTTCCTGCTACCGATTGGCGGTCCTAAAGGCTTTGGTTTATCGGTAGCGATCGGATTGATGGCGGGTGTCCTCAATGGTGCGGCCTTTGGATCCGACGTTGTCGATTTCACGAAAGATACAACCTCCTCGACGAATACAGGGCAATTCGTTGCGGCGATCGATCCAGCGGCCTTCGGCTTGGGCGACGAATTTGGAAATGCGGCCGCTCGTGTCTTTGAAGAGATGAGGGCGTCTCCTCCGCTTCCGGGTCATGATCCCGTGCGCCTCCCTGGCGACGGTAAGACGGCGACAGCGGAGGGGCGTCGCGTAAATGGGCTGACGCTCAATCCTGCGCTCCGTCGCGACCTAAATGCCCTTGCGGGTGATTGTGGATTATCCGCTCCATTTCCCGAGGATGGGTTGGCCGCGTGACCGAATGGTCCCTGATTTGCCAGACCGGACACAGCCGAACCAAAGCAACCTAATTTCCCGCTTCGCTTTGCTCAGTCTCGTCGATGGCTCGGATGATAGCAGCGCACTTATTCATCATATGCTGCTTCATTAACTCACCAAGCTTCTTGCCATCTCGCTTACGCAAAAGCTCCATCATGGCCTCGTGTTCTTCAATCGCTTGCGCCCAGCGCTCGTCCAACAGATTGACGATGAAGCGGGCACGCTGAACGCGCGCGGCGAGAAGCTCGTGATGGCTCTTCAGCAAGGTATTTCCCGATGCTTCGATCAGGGCTTCGTGTATGTCCTGATTGGCCTTGAAGTATCGCTTGCGATTTCGGGTGCTGTAGGCCGCGATCATTGCTTCATGTCGGCTCTCGATTGAACGCAATCCAGCGGCGTCGAGATTGCGGCACGCCAGTTCACCCACCAATTGCTCGAGTGCTGCGATGATCGGAAAAGCCTCCAAGAGCTCTTCTCGGGTTACGCTGGCGACCCGCGCCCCTCGATTGGTCTGCAGGACAACGAACCCTTCTGAGGCGAGAACCTTCAAAGCCTCACGTAACGGTGTTCGCGATACGCCAAACGAGTCGCATAGATCCTTTTCAGGGATCTTCTCGCCAGGCTTCAGCACGTCTTCTACGATCAACTCCCGCAATCGAACGACCAGCTCCTCGTGTAGGGTCGGACGCTTGATGTGCTCAATTGCGGTCATTGTTGCCTCCGCTTGGTTTCAGCGCCTGATCCAGAAGTTGAACAAGATGCATCGCTATGCGTGGTGTGCCATCCGCAATTTGGTGACGACAAGAGGTGCCGTCCGCGACAATCAATGCGTCTTCGGGAGCGGCATCCAAAGCGGGAAAGAGGTCCAGACCGCCCATCATTAGCGAAACGTCGATTGTCGTGGGCGCGTATCCAAAGGCTCCGGCCATCCCACAGCAGCCGCTCTCGATCATATGAACATCGGCGTTGGGGATGCGCCTTAAAACCTCGAGCATCGGAGCCACGGCGTCATGAGACTTTTGATGACAGTGCCCGTGCACATAGATCGGCCTCTGAACAGACGTCAGCGGCAGTTTGGGGGCACCTAGGAGAGCCTCCTCAAGCGTAAGTGACGCTCGGGCCAGGGCTTCCGCCTCTGGGCCGGGACAAAGCGCCAGAAACTCGTCGCGGAACGTAAGTATCGAAGAAGGCTCAAGTCCTACAATACGGATCCCTTTGCTCACGGCTTCCCGCGTGGCCGAAATCACCCGCCTGGCCTCGGCGCGGGCTTCCTCGACACAGCCAACCGCGAGAAGCGTCCGTCCGCAGTCTAAGGATTTGCCAGTTCCATCTCTTGCGATCGCGATGCGCATGCCTGCCGCCCTCAAAACGCGCAGGGCGGCTCGCAAATTCTCGGGTTCGAAGTATCGGTTGAAGACATCGGCGAACAGCAGGACGTCCGGATCGTCATCTTGTGCCTCGGTGTCGCGGAACGGCTTTGACGACCAGATCGGTAGATCGCGTCGATGCGAGACGCCTGTGATGCCCTCGGCCAATCTGCGCACTGGCCCGATCTTGTTTCGCAAGTTCATGAGCCACGCAACCTTGGCCGCGTATTGCGCATATCGCGGCAGATATCCCACCAGCTTGTCTGAAAAGGAGAGACCTCGATCTCTTCTGCGCGCCGCCAGAATCTCGAGTTTCATGCGCGCCATATCGACACCCGTCGGGCATTCCCGACGGCATGCCTTGCAAGACACGCACAGCTCCACGGCATCGGCGACCGCATCAGATGCCAGCCCACCGTCGATTTGGCCACTAATAGCAAAGCGCAGCGTGTTGGCCCGGCCTCTGGTCGCGTCGCGCTCATTCCGCGTCGCTCGGAAGGACGGGCACATCACACCGCCCTTCAGCTTCCGGCAAGCGCCGTTGTTGTTGCACATTTCGATTGCGCCTTGAAAACCGCCTGCCGCTCCTGGCCATTCGGACCAGTCCAGGGCGGTTTCGAAGTCAGGTACGCTGTATTCTGGCCCATAGCGAAAGTAGCGGCGATCATCCATCGCAGGTGCATGTACAATTTTGCCCGGATTCATGAGGCCATTCGGGTCAAAGCGGGCTTTGACCTCCTCAAAGGCCTGAACGATGCGCGGGCCGAACATCTTCTCATGGAACTCAGAGCGCACGATACCGTCGCCATGTTCGCCCGAGTGAGCCCCCTTATATCGGCGTACAAGTTCGAACGCTTCCTCCGCGATGGCCCGCATCTTCTTCACGTCGCTGTCTTGGCGCACGTTCAAAACCGGGCGTACATGGAGGCAGCCGACCGAAGCATGTGCGTACCAAGTACCCTTGGTTTCGTACCGCCCAAATATCTCCGTCAGCCCTTGAGTATAGGCAGCAAGATCGGGCAACGCGACCGCGCAGTCCTCCACAAAAGAGATTGGTTTGCCGTCCTCCCTCATCGACATCATTATGTTCAGTCCGGCCTTTCTGTACTCGGCGATCGCCCCCTGTAAGGCGCTATCCGTGACGGGAACCACTCCACCCCAGCGGTCGCCAGTCTCGCTAAAGGTGAACCCCAGATCCCCCATCAACACGCTCAGTTCATCGAGCTTGGCCAAATTCGCGGTGGCGTTTCCTTCGGCGAACTCGACCAATAAGAGAGCAGGCGGATTGCCTTTTACAAATGCGCCAATCGTCTTGCGGAAGAGAGGTATCTCGCGTCCCAATGCGATCATCGTCTCATCGATGAGTTCGACCGACAAAGGATGCAGCCTGACCAGGTGCTGTGCGGCATCCATCGCCGAATAAAAGTCTGGGAAGTGGCAAACGCCGATAACCTTTTCCCCCGGCAGGCGTGCAAGTTCTAAATCCAGCTCTGTAAAGTAGGCCAAGGTGCCTTCAGACCCGACAAGAAGGTGTGCCATGTTCACATCGCCGCCCACCAAAGCGTCGATATTGTATCCGCCTACGCGGCGCATAAGTTTGGGGAACTTGGCTTCAATTTCGTCGGCCTCGCGCGCGACGAGACCCCGCATATCGCGCACCAAATCCGCGTAGGTCCCAGGCTCCGGCACCTTGCCGTTGAAGTGCGCGGCTGTTCCGTCCGGCAGGATCGCTGATATGGAACGGACGTTGTCTCGCATGATGCCGTAGCGAAGCGACTTACCACCTGACGAGTTGTTTGCGGCCATGCCGCCCAATGTGCACCGCGATGCCGTGGAGGGGTCGACGGGAAACCAGAGACCGTAAGGCTTCAGCGCACGATTCAGTTCATCAAGAACCAGACCTGGCTCAACACGCGCTCTTAGGCTTTCGGCGTCAATCTCTAGGATCCGATTAAGGTGACGCGAGTTGTCGAGAACAATCCCCTTGTTGACCGTTTGACCGCATTGCGACGTCCCGCCTCCGCGCGGAACTACAGGTAATCCCTCTTCTCGCGCAATGCCCATCACCGCCTCGACGTCGGAGGTCGAGGTGGGTGCGACCACAGCGTCCGGAACCATTTGATAGATGGATGCGTCGGTCGCATAGCGACCACGGTCAGCGGGCCCTCCCATAACCGTGCCAGCGATCCCCGCATTCAAGCGCCTGATAAGACGTGAGTTTTCGCGCAAGGTTCCTCTCTAATCGGTTCCTTTTTGCCAGAGCATACCTCAAAGCGAGATCTGGTGTTGACTGAATTATGAATTCATAATTATATTTTGGCAATAGTATTCTGCACTTAGCAATTCACGCGCTACGGGGAGGCTGTGACTATGCGCCAACCGGGAAGACACTTTCTACAAATTCCAGGACCGAGCGCGGTGCCGGACCGAATTTTGAGAGCGATTGGCCAGCAGACAATCGACCATAGAGGGCCGGATTTTGCGGCGGTTGGAAAGAAGGCGCTGGACGGGATCAAAACCGTTTTCAAGACGCAGCATCCCGTCTTTATCTTCCCGTCATCCGGCACCGGCGCCTGGGAAGCGGCCTTGGTGAATACCCATTCACCGGGCGATAGACTGCTGATGTTTGAGACCGGGCATTTCGCGTTTATGTGGAGCAAAATGGCGCGCAAGATCGGGCTCGAACCCGAGGTCATCGAAGGTGACTGGCGCAGCGGTGCCGACCCCGATCGCATCGAAGCCCGGCTTCGGTCAGATGCGGAGCACAAGATCAAATCCGTTTGCGTGGTCCACAATGAGACGTCTACGGGGTCTGTTTCTCCGATCTCTGAAGTCCGAGGTGCAATCGAAGCAGCCGGGCATCCGGCCCTCTTAATGGTAGATACAATATCTGGC
>CAWUIX010000110.1:0-6901 GCA_963922395.1 uncultured Rhodobacterales bacterium
ATACCCAAGGCCGATTGCCCCGCCGAGCGCGTGACCGTAGTTGCCGGAGGTCAGGTAGGACACCATCTTTCCATCCCGAAGGACGCCTTCGTTGTGGAACAGCTTCGGCGCGGGATCTTCCAGGCGGAACTGCACAAGGCGTCGGGAGAGGCCTGCCTCCTTCTTCCGGAGCACTGCATCGCGTCCGATGAAGTCGCCTTTGCCGGTCTTCACGGCAAAGCCAAGCCCGGCCTCCAGAACGTGGTCTTCATCGGTGATGTCGTGGCCGAAATGGCGGAACGCCTTTTCGATCCGGCAACTGTCCATCGCGTGGAGCCCCGCAAGCTTCAGCCCGTGATCCGCGCCTGCATCGGTCAGCGTTTCAAAGACATGGGCGGCCTGATCGGCGGAGACGTAGAGCTCCCACCCGAGCTCGCCCACGTAGCTGACGCGATGTGCCCGGGCGAGGCCCATGCCGATCTCAATTTCCGATGCTTGCCCAAAGGGATGCGCCTCGTTGCTCAGATCACTTGGGCCGACGGCGCCCAACAGATCGCGCGCCTTGGGACCCATGACGCAGAACACAGCCTCGCCTGGGGTGACATCCATGATTACCGCCAGATCATCACCCAAATTTCGTTTGAGCCAGGCTAGATCGCGCCGCACGGTCGCCGCCGGAACAACGAGCAGGAACGACGTTTCCGAGAGCCGGGTCACGGTCAGATCACTTTCGATCCCGCCGCGTGCGTTCAGCATCTGAGTGTAGACGATCCGGCCCGCCGCCACGTCCATATCATTGGCGCAGACCCTTTGCAGGAAGCTGAGTGCGCCCGGCCCGTCGACCCGGATTTTCCCGAAGGAGGACATATCAAAGAGCGCGACCCCATCCCGGATCGCCATATGCTCGGCCTTCTGGTTCTCAAACCAGTTCTGCCCGTCCCAATCGTAGCGGTATTCTTGCGCCTGGCCGTCATCCGCAAACCAGTTCGCTCGTTCCCAGCCCGCTGTTTCGCCAAAAACCGCACCACGGGCCTTCAGGTGTTCGTGGACCGGACTGCGCCGGACACCGCGCGCGGTTTCGACCTGCCGGTAGGGATAGTGATCGGCGTAGAGCAGGCCCAGCGTCTCGGACACACGCTCCTGCAGGTAGCGACGGTTCCGCTGGAACGGCTGCGCGCGACGGATGTCGACCTCCCACAGGTCGAAGGGCGGCTCGCCATCCTCGATCCACTGCGCGAGCGCCATGCCCGCACCGCCCGAAGAGACGATCCCGATGGAGTTATACCCGGCGGCCACCCAGTACCCCTGCAACTCCGGCGCCTCGCCCAGGTAATACCGGTCATCAGGCGTGAAACTCTCCGGCCCGTTGAAGAACGTATGGACGCCCGCCGTCTGGAAGAGCTGCATCCGCTCCATCGCCTGGGCGAGGATCGGTTCGAAATGGTCGAAATCCTCGGGCAGACTGTCGAACGAGAAGTCTTCCGGAATGCCCGCCATCCCCCAGGGCTTTGCCTTGGGTTCAAAGGCGCCGAGCAGCATTTTGCCTGCGTCTTCCTTGTAATAGGCACACTCATCCGGCACGCGGAGAACCGGCAATTGGCCAAGCCCATCAACGGGTTCTGTCAGCAAGTAGAAGTGTTCGCAGGCATGAAGCGGCAGGGTCACGCCGGACTCTGCCGCAAAATCGCGCGCCCACATGCCCCCGCAATTCACGACCAGATCGGCGGCGATGTGGCCGGTCTCGCCCCCCATCTCCCAATCGACCCCGGTCACCCGGTGCCCGTCATCCGTGACGCGCGTGACCTTTACGCCCTCGACGATCCGTGCGCCGTTCATGCGCGCGCCTTTGGCCAGGGCCATCGCGATATTGGCCGGGTCGCATTGGCCGTCGAGTGGCAGGTAAACGGCGCCCTTTACATCGGACACTTCGAGGTGCGGGTACCGCTCCTTCGCCTCCGCCGGCCCGATCTCATGCACCTCAACCCCAAACGCGCGGGCCAGTGTGGCCTGGCGCAGGATCTCTTCCTTGCGGTGATCGGTCAGGGCGACGGTGATCGACCCGTTCTGGCGCATGCCGGTGGCGACGCCTGTCTCGGCCTCAAGGTTCACATAGAGATCGGCAGAGTACTTCGCGAGCCGCGTCATGTTCTGCGAGTTCCGAAGCTGTCCGATCAGGCCCGCCGCGTGCCAGGTCGTCCCGCAGGTCAGCTGCTTGCGCTCGAGTAGGACGATGTCGGTCCAGCCGAGCTTCGCCAGATGGTAGGCGACCGAGCAGCCCGACACCCCGCCGCCCACAATGACGGCGCGCGCCTTGTCTGGCAGGCTCATGCGCGGATCCTCGCGTTCTCCGGATCCCAAAGGGCGGTGCAATCGGCCACAATCGCGGCCCGGCGCTCACCGAAGATGTCCACTTCGATTTCGGTGCCGGGCACCGCGAGGTCCGGGCGCACCATACCCAGTGCGATCGACCGGTTCACGCGGTAGCCCCAGCCGCCAGACGTGGTCTCCCCCACAACCTCGCCGCCATGCCAAAGCGTCGACATGTAGGGCGCGTCAGAGATTCCGGCGTCCACGGTCAGTGTGACGAACTGTTTGGAGACACCGCGCTGTTTTTCGCTCAGAAGCGCGGCTTTTCCCGGGAACTCCTGGGGCTTGTCGAACTTGATGAAGCGATCAAGACCGGCCTCCAACAGGCTGTAATCCGTGGACAAATCGCCCTTCCATGCGCGGTACCCTTTCTCCAGCCGCAGACGATCCAGCGCCCACATGCCGAAAGGTTTTGCGCCGGCGGCCAGCACGGCGTCATAGATCGCCGGGACATCCGCGTTTGCCGCGTGGATCTCCCACCCGAGTTCCCCGGCAAAGCTGACCCGCGCCAACATGGCATCCCGCCCGGCGACGGTCGCCGTCTGATGGCTGAGCCAGGGCAAGGACAGGTCGGCGCCGGACAGGCCCTCGAACAGCGAGCGGCTTTCCGGTCCGGTGACAATCAGGGTCGAATACTCCCGCGTGTGGTCTGTCAGCGACAGCCCATCGGGCATAGCCTTCTGCAGAAGCTCGAAGTCATGCCACTGCGCGGACGCCGCGGTGATCAGGGTGAAGTGATCCTCCGTATGCCGCATCAGCGACATCTCGGTCGCGATGCGCCCCCGGCTGTCAGGGAAATACCCAAGGTTCATGCGACCGATCTTGGGCAAGGCGCCGGCAATCTGACCGCGCAGCCATTCTGCCGCGCCGTCGCCTGAGAGGTTGAAGCGCGCAAACCCTGGCAGGTCGAGGACACCCACGTGGTCCCTCACCGCCTCACACTCTTCGCGCACGCGGACTTCCCACGGCCCGTTCCGATCCCAGGTCTGGGTCGCCTCTTCTGAGGTGTCGTCCCCATCCTGCGCAAACCAGTTCGCACGCTCCCACCCGTTATAGGCGCCCATCTGGCCGCCCTGCTCCAGGACCTTGGCGTGGACTGGCGAATGCTTCCGATCCCGCCCTGCGGGCCATGCGTGCCAGGGGAAGTGCATCGCGTATTCGTGGCCGTAGATCTCCATGCCTTTTTCGATGCAGAAGTCCTGATCGGTGTAATCGGTGTACCGGCGCGGGTCGCAGGACCACATGTCCCACTCGGTCTGGCCTTCCATGATCCATTCCGACAGGACCTTGCCCGCGCCGCCGCCCTGGGCGATCCCGAAGGTGAAGACGCAAGCCTCAAACGCGTTCGGCACGCCGGGCATCGGCCCGATCAGGGGGTTGCCGTCTGGTGCATAGGGGATAGGGCCGTTGATGACCCGACTGATGCCCGATTGACCGAGAAGCGGTACGCGGGCCATTGCGTCCTCGATATAGAATTCGAGCCGGTCCAGATCGTCGGGGTAAAGCTGGAAGCTGAAATCATCCGGCATCGGATCGTCGGGTGTGACCCAGTGCGCCTTACAGTTTCGCTCATAGGGTCCGAGGTTGAAGCCGTTCTTTTCCTGCCGGAGGTAGTAAGAGATATCGACATCGCGCAGAAGCGGCAGCTTCCGGCCATGTTCCTTCGACCATTCAATGATTTCCGGAACTTCCTCGGACAGAAGGTACTGGTGGCTCATCACCATCATCGGGACAGTACGGCCGCCGAAGGGTTTGAACCATTCGCCGACCCGCTGGGCGTAGTACCCGGCGGCATTCACGACGTATTCGCAGCGAATATCGCCCTTCTCGGTATGGACGATCCATTCGCCGTTCTCCCGCGAAACCCCTGTTGCGGGAGTGAAGCGGTGGATTTCGGCGCCTGCATCGCGCGCGCCCTTGGCCAGCGCCTGGGTCAGCTGGGCGGGGTCAATGTCGCCGTCATTCGGGTCATAGAGCGCCCCGGCGAGATCATGGGTTTCGATGAAGGGATATCGGTCTTTGACCTCATCGGCAGAGATGATTTCGATATCGACGCCCTGATACTGTCCCATGCCCCGGGCGCGCTCGAACTCCTGCATACGCTCTTTGGAATGCGCCAGACGGATCGAGCCGGTCACGTGATAATTCATCGGGTAGTCAACGAGTTCCGCGAGCCCGCGATAAAGCTCGGTCGAGTACCGCTGCATGTTCATGATCGACCATGAGGTGGAGAAGGTCGGAACGTTGCCCGCCGCGTGCCAGGTCGATCCGGCGGTCAGCTCGTTCTTCTCCAGTAGGACGCAGTCTTTCCAACCAGCGCGGGCCAGATGGAAGAGCGCAGAGGTTCCAACCGCCCCGCCCCCGATGATCACCACACGCGCTGTACTTGGCAGGTCCGCCATATCGATCTCCTTCATCTCCCGCGCGCGAAGTATTGTCCGAGCACGGAGGGGTTTCAATTCTACGCACGCATTATTATTGATCGGGATATCCGATTAAGGACGGGCCATGCAGATCGAACTGATCGACACCTTTCTGGACCTCTGCGAAACGCGCAACTTCAACCGCACGGCGGAACGCATGGGTGTCACCCAATCCACCGTGTCGGGGCGGGTCCGGGCGCTGGAAAAGGCGCTGGATGCACGCCTGTTCACCCGCAACCGATCCGGCACCGATCTGACCACGCAAGGGCTGCGGTTCGAGGCGCATGCGCGGAGCCTGCGCCTGAGCTGGACCGAGGCGACGCGGGCGGCGTCCGTCACCGCTGATGCGGCGCCCACGCTGCGCATTGGTATTCAGCATGACCTGGTGGCGAGCCACGTGGGGGATTGGATCGAGACGCTGCGCGCGGCGCTGCCGGATGCGGCGTTTTATGTGGAGGCGGATTTCTCTTCCCAGATCTGCGTCGACCTGATGTCGGGGGATCTTGATATCGGCATTGTCTTTACGCCGAAGCCGCACCCCGATCTGCATTTCGAGACTCTGGGGGATGTGCGGTATCGGATGATTTCGTCGCAGGTGGACAAGCTGATGGACATCAGCCGGGACTCGTACATTCTCGCCAACTACTCGCCCGCCTTCTCCCGCACGCATTCCGAGATCCTGCCCATGCTCTCCTCTGCCCCTGTGTCGAGCGGGCAGGATGCGGTCGTCGCTGGTCTTTTGTCGGCTCTGGGCGGGGCGGCTTATGTGCTTGATGAGACGGCTCAGGCCCTGACCGCACAGGGCCGGTTCAAGCACGTCATTGATGCCACGCCGATCCAGCAGTCGGTGTTTGCCGCCGTGCATCTGCGGAACCGGCACCGGACGCACCATCGCCGGATGCTGGGCCTTGTCCGCCGGTTTGTCGCCGAGGGGCGCACGCGAAAAGAGGCGCCGGCCGCATGACAGAGTTTCCCTCGGCCCTTCCGCCGGTCGATCCGCCGACTGTGCCGCATACGCCGCTGCCCCCGCTTGCCTGTGACGCCCATGTGCACATGGTGGCCGGGCCTGAGGACTTCCCGCTTTGGGAGGGCCGGGTCGAGGATCCAGCGCCGGGGTCGTGGGACACTTGGATTGCGCAGTTTGAACGGCATCTTGAAACGCTTGGGTTTGCGCGCACCGTGATCGTTCACTCGATCCTTTATGGGGGCGACAATAGTGTCACCGCCGAAACCGTGCAGAGGCTCGGGACGGATCGGGCGCGGGGGATTGGGCTTGTGCGCGATGGGGTCGGTGATGCTGAGCTCGACGCTCTCGCGGCGTCGGGCCTGATGGGGGTGCGGCTCAACTACGTCCATGGCGGGTTGCTTACGTGGGACGGGGCGCGCGCGATGGCCCAGGCTTTGGCAGCGCGGGAGATGCACATTCAGATGCTGCTTTTTGCCCATGCCCATATCGCGGAGATTGCGGAGGATATTCGCGCGCTGCCGGTGCCGCTGGTGATCGATCACATGGGCTGGCCCGATCTGAGCCGCGGCCTTGATGACCCTGGGTTTCAGACGCTCTGTGCGCTTCTGGCCGAGGGCCGGATCTATGTGAAGTTGTCGGGGATCTATCGCTTATGCAATGCGCCTTACGATGTCGCCGCTCCGTTCGTCGAGGCGCTTGTGGCGGCCAATCCGGAGCACTGTCTCTGGGGGTCGGACTGGCCGCATCTGATGCTGGCGGATGCGGCGCAGCCGGATGCGGGTGTCCTGCTCAACACGTTCCTCGACACGGTGACGTCGGACGCGCACAGACAGGCCATTCTGACGGAGGCGCCCGCGCGGTTGTTCCGGTTTTAAGGGTCGTTAGTTCTCTGCGAAGGTTCGACCCTCACGGGCGCACCGCTCGATCAGTTTACTTGGGCGCCAAGCAACATCATCTTCTTCTTCTGATAAATTATTGATATCATTTAATATTTTATCGATTCCTAAGCTGTCCGCATAGTGCATCAACCCACCCCGCCAGCGCGGAAAGCCATAGCCCAGAACCGTGACCAGATCGATGTCTTGGGCCGCCCTGGCGATGCCTTCGTGGAGGATGTCAGCGGCTTCATTGATCATGGCCAGCGTTAGACGCGTGCGGATGTCCT
>CAWUIX010000111.1:0-6888 GCA_963922395.1 uncultured Rhodobacterales bacterium
TGGGCGATCGGGCGAATGCGGCAAACATCGATCTCGAACGTGTGCTTCGTGACGAATACGAGCCGATGCTGAAGGCGATCTTCGACTGTCCGATCCCGACGATCTCTGCCGTCAATGGAGCAGCCGCCGGAGCAGGGGCCAACCTTGCGCTTGCCGCGGATGTGGTGATCGCATCCGAAAGCGCAGTGTTCCTGCAAGCCTTTGCGCGGATCGGCCTGATCCCGGATGCAGGCGGCACCTACTGGCTGCCTCGGCAAATGGGTCTGGCAAAGGCCATGGGGGCCGCCCTTTTTGCCGAGCCGATCACGGCACAACAGGCAGCGGACTGGGGCATGATCTGGGAAGCGGTTCCTGACGATGCGTTCGAGGCGCACTGGCGCGGCCGGGCCGAAAAGCTCGCAGCCGGACCGACGGCCGCCTACCGAGGGATCAAGGAAGCGCTGCGGACAAGCTTTTCGAACTCGCTGGAGGATCAGCTTCTCCTCGAAGCCCGCCTTCAGGGGGCTGCTGGCAAGACGCGTGACTTCAAAGAAGGCGTTATTGCCTTCACGGAAAAGCGCAAGGCGCGCTTCGAAGGACGTTAGCGTCGCCCCAAAAGCGCGCTCACGGGCCTGTCCTCAGGAAGATTGAGCGCATCCCTGAGCCGGGCTCTGCCGCGCGACACGCGGCTCATGACCGTCCCAATCGGAACGCGGTGCGTTCGGGCCAGCTCGGCATAGCTCTTTCCTTCGACGGCCAGCCCGACCAAAAGGACCGCTTGATCGCGCGGCAAGCGCCCGACTGCGGTCAGCACATCCCGTGCCGCGACACGATCGGGACCAAGTTCCGCGACTGTCGGCACGCGGTTTTCCGTCAGTTCCTCTTCCATGGCCCGATCACGCTGGGCAAGCCTGCGCAGCGTAGTCACCACATAGGCCTTGAGATGTGTAATCGGTGGGTCATGCGCCAACCTCAACCAGACGCGTAGAAGCGCCTCCTGCACCAGATCCTCTGCCGCAGCGGGATCAGACCGATAGCGCCGCGCCCGCCGCAACAGGGCGGGTCTGAGCTCTGCAAGCGCGGCCGCGCGCGCCTCTGGTGTCATTTCACTTTGCCCCCGCACAAATGGGGCATCCAGCCCGGCTATCGTGTAACCCGGCCAGCGCATCCATGTCTCCTGGCCGGCCATGCGGAAGATTGCCGACAGCGGGCCACCGCCAATCCAACAGTGTCGGATTGGCGAACATTCGCAGGCCGACGGACAGCGTTGGAATGCGACCGCCCCTGAGGCGCTCTCATGTCATGGACCTGCAGATTTCCCTGACAGGTCCGGATCAACACCAGTCAAGTGAGGACAACATCCATGACACATCGCATCCTGCCCCTGGGCGCCGCAGGTCTCCTGGTCTTGGTGGCCACCATGGCCACAGCCGATATGAGCCAGCTCGATCTCGACGGGGACGGGTTGGTGAGCTTCGAGGAAATGATCGCGAGCGTTCCGACCGTCTCTGAGGAAACCTTCACCTCGATCGACGCCAATGATGACGGAACGCTTGATGCTGAAGAATACGCGGCGGCTGAGGCCGCTGGCGTCCTGCCTCCGACCGACGGCTGACCCAGCACCAAGGTGCGGTCCGGGGTAACCCCGGGCCGCCCAACCCCTGACGGTCTCGCCAGTTTCCCTTTCCTGTCAAATTCTTGCCCGGTTCTTTTGATCATTTCTCGCTCGGGCGGGGGCAGTGTGTGCTGCCGGGACATTAAATGCCAGGATACTCTGCTGCGAAGAAGCGCCGCCACGGGTTCGACCCAAGGGGCAACACCGTTCGTCCGATTGAACAGTGCCGCCCGCGGATCCTCTCCACGCTTCTTCTGATCTTGTCGCTCGCTCTAGGAATGACCGTCACGGCCGCAAGCCCGGCCTACGCGACCGATCTGGTGATTTCGACAAAGGCCGTCTCGGCGCCTGCCGGGTTTCGCGGCGTGTGCGACCGCTACGCCTGGGCCTGCGATCGATCAAGCGCCGCGACGGTGCGCGACGCGTCTGACAAGCTCGCGCTCGCCAATAAGATCAACCGCGCGGTCAACCGTCAGGTCCGGGAAATCTCTGACCAACGTCAGTACAAGACCCGCGAATACTGGGCGCTGCCCACCCGCCGCGGCGGGGATTGTGAGGATTTCGCGCTTCTGAAGAAGCGGGAGCTTCAGCGCGCGGGCATCGCACCCGACCGACTTCTGATCGCAACCGTTCTCGACCGCAAGCGCCGCGCCCACGCCGTTCTCGTCCTGCGCACCGAGGCGGGGGACTATGTGCTCGACAACCTGACCTCGCGGATCAAGCCCTGGAACAAGACAGGCTATTCCTTCCTGCGCATGCAGGACCCGTCTGTTGCCTCAGGCTGGACCGCAGTGATGCGGGGTGGGATCTTCCGGACCTAGTCCTGGCCCCGCGACAGCGCTGCGACACCGGTCCGCGCCATCTCTACAAGACCAATGGGGCGCATGAGCTCGCCAAAGGCGTCGATCTTCTCCGGCGTTCCGGTGATCTCGAACACAAAGCTCTCCAACGTTGAATCCACCACATTGGCGCGGAAAATTTCCGCGAGACGCAGGGCCTCAATCCGTTTGTCGCCTTTCCCGGACACCTTGAAGAGCGCAAGCTCCCGCTCGACCGACGGACCTTCGGTGGTCAGGTCGTGCACATCATGGACCGGCACGATCCGCCCCAGCTGCGCCTTGATCTGATCGATCACGCTCGGCGTTCCGGTGGTCACGATGGTGATCCGGCTCGTATGCCCTTCGTGATCCACCTCAGCCACGGTCAGGCTCTCGATGTTATAGCCCCGGCCCGAGAACAGGCCGATCACTCGGGCCAGAACACCGGCTTCGTTGTCGACCACAACTGCCAGCGTATGCCGCTCCATCCGTTCTTTATGCGGATCGCGCAGGTCATAGGCCGAATGGCTGGAGGCGCCCTTCTTGATCTTGAGTGCTGACATCGTCTTCTTCTTTCCGAAAATATCCTGGGGGGCCGACCAACGGGAGGCGGGGCAAAGCCCCACCTAGACCAGCACCGATCCTTTCGCGTCGATCGCGCCTTGCGTTTCCGCCTCACCCAGAAGCATTTCATTGTGGGCTTTGCCGGACGGGATCATCGGGAAGCAGTTCTCGTGCTTCTCCACCAGACAATCAAAGATCACCGGCCCGTCGTAGTTCAGCATCTCCATGATCGCGTCATCGAGATCCGCAGGGTCACTGCACAGTATCCCCTTGGCGCCAAATGCTTCGGCCAGTTTGACGAAATCGGGCAGAGCCTCGGACCAGGAGTGGGAGTAGCGCTCGCCGTGCAACAGCTCCTGCCACTGCCGAACCATGCCGAGGCGTTCGTTGTTCAGGATGAACTGCTTGACCGGCAGGCGATACTGCACGGCGGTGCCCATCTCCTGCATATTCATCAGCCACGAAGCTTCACCCGCCACGTTTATCACCAGCGCGTCGGGATGGGCGATCTGAACGCCGATTGAGGCCGGGAACCCGTAGCCCATGGTCCCCAGGCCTCCGGACGTCATCCAGCGGTTAGGATCGTCGAAGCCCAGGAACTGTGCCGCCCACATTTGGTGCTGGCCGACCTCGGTGCAGATGTATCGGCTCGGGTGGTCTTTGGTCAGCGCCTCAAGACGCTCCAACGCGAATTGTGGTTTGATCGAACCCGTGGAGTTCTTGTAGCTCAGGCAATCGACCTGCCGCCACTCAGCGATCTCAGCCCACCACTTCGCCACAGCCTCGCGGTTCAGTTTCCGTCCACGAGCCTTCCAGACTTTGAGCACGTCCTCCAGCACATGACCCACATCACCGATGATCGGCACATCCACATGGATCACCTTATTGATCGAGGAGGGGTCGATATCGATGTGAACCTTCTTCGAGCCCGGTGAGAAGTCAGCAATCCGCCCCGTGATCCGGTCATCGAACCGCGCGCCGATGTTGATCATCAGATCGCAGCCGTGCATCGCGAGGTTCGCCTCGTAAAGGCCATGCATGCCCAGCATGCCCAGCCAGTGCTCGCCGCTTGCCGGGTAAGAGCCCAGACCCATCAGGGTCGAGGTGATTGGAAACCCGGTCGCTTCCACGAGTTCGCGCAAGAGTTGGCTTGCCGCGGGACCGGAATTGATGACGCCGCCACCGGTATAAAAGACCGGGCGTTCCGCCGTTTCCATCAGTTCGACCAGCGCCTCGATCTGCGCCACGTCGCCCTTCACCTTGGGCTGGTAGTGTGAGGTGCGCGCCTTCTTCGGACCCGTGTAGGTTCCATTGGCGAACTGAACATCCTTCGGAATGTCGACTAGCACTGGGCCCGGACGACCCGAGACAGCAACATGAAACGCCTGATGGATCACATCGCTCAGCGCGTCAGTTTCCTTCACTAGCCAGTTGTGCTTCGTGCAGGGGCGGGTGATCCCGACCGTGTCGGCCTCCTGGAACGCATCCGTGCCCACCATGAAGGTCGGAACCTGACCCGTCAGAACCACAAGCGGGATGGAATCCATCAAGGCGTCGGTCAAGCCCGTGACTGCATTTGTGGCCCCAGGTCCAGACGTGACCAGTACCACGCCGGGTTTGCCGGTCGAGCGGGCGTAGCCTTCGGCGGCATGAACAGCGCCTTGCTCGTGGCGGACAAGGATGTGGCGGATCTCGTTTTGCTGAAAGATCTCGTCGTAAATCGGTAGGACGGCGCCGCCGGGGTAGCCAAACACCACCTCGACCCCCTGATCCTTCAGGGCCTTCACCACCATCTTCGCGCCGGTCATCGTATCTGCCATCTCACCGAACCTTGTTCATTCGCACATAAAAAAGCCCCCGATCGGGCGGGGGCGCATGGGAACCTTCATGGTTGTACCGTTACCGGCCCATGCGCCTATTTCCTACGATAAGGACTACGCTTTTCATCCTGCGACTCCGTTGACGTGCGCGCGAACTTAGGGCGGCCTCCGAGGACCGTCAACCGGGATATTCTGAATTTTCGTGCGCGTGACGTCAAAAAAGTTTCTGGAAGTTGCGTTTTGCAACGATTCTCGGAAAGATTCTCTAGCCCGCGAGGGTCTTCCGGACTGTTGGGTAATTCTTCGGAGCTGTGACAGTCAGGATGCAGCGGCCGAGTGGTCGCGTCCTCAATCCGAGGCCGAAATTGGCAGTCTCTTCGCGGGTTTTCCAAGCCATGAAGCAGCCAACTCACTAATTCTTGTGGGCGAATGCAAAAACATCGCTATTTAAACCCGCGACCTAGCCGTGTATGGCTCCGCGCACGACTGCGCGGTGCCTCGATGCGCCGGGCGAAACAAAAAAGATGTTGGGAGAAACACTCACATGGATCGTCGTTCTTTTCTGAAGAACTCCGCCCTCGGCGGATCCGCAGCGGCAGCGACCGCACTGGCCGCCCCGGCCTATGCCCAGGGCAACCGGACCCTCACCATGGTCACCTCGGTGCCCGATGGTTTTGCAATCTTCGATGATGCGGCCCAGATGGCTGCGACCGCGATCACCGAAATGACCGATGGTCAGCTGACCATCAACAAAATGCCCGCGGGTTCGCTCGTTGGCGCGTTTGAGGTGTTTGACGCGGTCTCCGCTGGTCAGGCCGACCTGTATCACTCGGCCGAATACTACTTCCTCAACCAGCACCCGGCATTCGCCTTCTACACCTCGATCCCGTTCGGGATGACCGGTGTTGAGACGCTGGCCTGGTACTACCACCGCGGTGGTAAAGAGCTGCACCATAACCTTGCATCGCTCTTTAACCTGAAGCCGTTCCTCTGCGGAAACACGGCCATGCAGCCCGGCGGCTGGTACAACACCGAAATCACCTCGGCAGATGACCTTCAGGGTCTTCGCTTCCGGATGCCCGGTCAGGGTGGTCAGGTGCTCGGACGCCTTGGCGCGTCGGTGCAGAACATTCCCGGCGGCGAAATCTACCAGGCGCTCGCATCCGGTCAGATCGACGGTGCCGAATGGATCGGCCCGTTCGCGGATGAGCGCATGGGCTTCCAGGAAGTCACGAGCATCTACTACACGTCTGGCTTCCATGAGCCGGGCTCGGCGCTCGCACTTTCGATGAACCTTGAGGTTTGGGAGTCGCTGACACCGTCGCAGCAGAAGGTCGTCGAAGTGGCTTGTGAAGCAACCCACGCCAACAACCTCGGCATGTCCTGGGCAGAAAACGGTTCGGCCCTTGGCCGCCTGCAGTCCGCTGGCGTTCAGGTTCGCGAGTTCCCGGAAGATGTTTGGGACGCGTTCGGACGCGCCGCCGCAGAGGTGCGCGAAGAGAACATGAGCGATCCGCTTTATGCCGAAATCGCCGACAGCTACTTCGCCGCTATGGCCGAAACCTCCGGCTGGTGGGAAATCGGTGACGGCGAGTACATCCGTCAGCGGAACCGCGTCAACGCGGGCTAACCCGTAACGAAAGAACCGTTCCGCCCGGCCATCGCGCCGGGCGGTTCGCAAATGCGCATCGGACATGCCGGTGACGGCATAAGCCGCTCCAAACGGCTTCTCGGGGGGCCAGCCCTATGATCGAATTCATCCTGTGGGTTCTGCAGAACATCGCACTGGCGCCATACAATCTGGCCATAGCGATCACCAACCCCGGAGCCTGGCTGAATTGGAGCAACCCCGAAGCGGTCATGCGCTTCATCTACTACGGCGCATCGGTCGAGCTCTTCTTCGTCGTCTTCACCACATTCATCGCCGTTACTGCACTCGGCATGGCCTGGAACCGCGAAATCCTGTGGTGGGGCGTTCGAACTCTTGAAGGGATCGGCAATACGGTCGGTCGTGCTGCAGCCTGGGCCGGCCTCCTTATGGTGCTGATCCAGGTAATGATAGTCTTCCTGCACCGCATCTTCCGCGTGGCAG
>CAWUIX010000112.1:0-6883 GCA_963922395.1 uncultured Rhodobacterales bacterium
GATGTTGATCGCCGCCATGAAAATCGCCAGGGCGGCGAGGATGGCAACAAGGATCGAGTTTGATCCAATCTGCATCAGCGCGCCAAGGATAATGATCGACGAGATCGCGTTGGTCACCGCCATCAGGGGCGTGTGCAAAGCATGCGAGACGCCCCAGATCACCTGGAAGCCCACGAAGACCGAGAGGACGAAGACGACGAAGTGCTGCATGAAGCTGGCGGGCGTGTAGAGCCCTGCGAGCAGGATCAGACCGCCGCCGATGGCAAGGAGCGCCACCTGGTTGCGGGTCTGTTTTTTGAAGGCCGCCACTTCTTCGGCGCGCTTTTCTTCCGGTGTCAGCTCTTTTGGCTTTTCCTTCGGTTTCTGCGCCGCGATCGCCTGAATTTTCGGGGGCGGTGGCGGGAAGGTGATTTCACCTTCATGGGTCACCGTAGCGCCCCGGATCACGTCATCGTCCATGTCGTGGACGACGACACCGTCCTTTTCCGGCGTCAGGTCCGTCATCATGTGACGGATGTTGGTCGAGTAGAGCGACGAAGACTGAGCGGCCATCCGGCTTGGGAAATCCGTGTACCCGACGATGGTCACGCCGTTGCCGGTAACGATTTTCTCGTCCGCGACGGTCAGTTCGCAGTTGCCACCACGCTCCGCCGCCAGGTCTACGATGACGGAGCCGGGCTTCATCGCCTCGACCATGTCCTTGGTCCAGAGGACCGGTGCGTCGCGCCCCGGGATCAGCGCCGTCGTGATGACGATATCGATGTCGGGCGCGAGTTCGCGGAACTTTGCAAGCTGGGCTTCGCGGAATTCTGGCGAAGATGGCGCTGCATAGCCGCCAGTGGCGGCGCCGTCGGTTTGTTCTTCGTCGAATTCGAGGAACACGAACTCGGCACCCATGGATTCGATCTGTTCGGCGACTTCCGGGCGGACGTCGAAGGCAAGCGTGATCGCGCCCAGTGAGGTCGAGGTGCCGATGGCGGCAAGGCCCGCGACCCCGGCGCCGACGATGAGGACCTTTGCGGGGGGCACCTTGCCCGCCGCGGTCACCTGACCAGTAAAGAAGCGACCAAAGTTGTTGCCGGCCTCGATCACCGCCCGGTAGCCGGCGATGTTGGCCATCGAGGATAGCGCGTCCATCTTCTGTGCGCGGCTGATGCGCGGCACCATGTCCATCGCGATTACGCTGGCGCCCGTGCCCTTAGCGGCTTCGAGAAGCTCTTCGCTCTGGCCGGGGTAGAAGAACGAAATCAGCGCCATATCCGAGGATAGGCGCTTGACCTCGCCATGGGTGGGCGGGCGGACCTTGGCGACGATTTCAGCGTCGGCCCAAAGTGCGTCTGCGTTGGGGACGACTGTGACACCGGCGGCCTCGTAGACCGCGTCGCCAAATCCGGCAGCAATACCGGCCCCGGCCTCGATCAGGCAGTCATGGCCAAGCTTCTGAAGCTGGGCGGCGCTGTCGGGGGTCATGGCCACCCGGGCTTCGCCGTCGAACGTCTCTTTTGGTGTGCCGATCTTCATCGGTATTGCGTCCCCTCTTTCCGTGCCGCGCCGGTCGCGCGTGTCGCGCATGACATGGTGCGAATTTTCGGTGGGTCCAATACCCGGAACGCATCGCTTTCACAAGCAAGTAACTAAATAGTTACAAACCAGCGTCCCGTGGCCGCTTTGTAGCTGGCGAATTCCTGCGGGAATGCCGCCTCCAGGCGGGCCTCTTCGGGCAAGATGAACCGGCGATGGATAACCGCCATGAAGAAAGGGATGAGAAGGAGAGACGGGACCGCGTCCCACCACAGAATAAGGCCAAGAAGGATCAGCGCGTCGCCGAGGTAGATGGGATTGCGGCTGACCGCGAAGATGCCGGAAGTGACAATCGCGCTTGGCTGTTGATGTGGGATGACCGTGGTGCGGGCCTTGGTGAATTCCCGGACCGCAAGGAGCGTCAGGACGATCCCGGTCAGAACCGCCAGCACGCCGATCACGTCGCCCGCGGTGCCAAAGACGTGCATCGGAATGCTCGTTGTCTGCGCCCACGCCGCGGCGGCGAAACCAGCCAGCCAGACCGGTGGGAGATCGATCCATTTGATCATGGGCGGCACCCTAAACCGGAATTCCACTCTGGGCATTCCCCAATCTGCGGATTAGGGGGATTGGGATGACTGACTTTTCCGTGACCCGCGACTTCTTTGATCTGCCCGAGGGTGTCATCTACCTCGACGGAAACTCCCTGGGGCCGCTGCCTAAGGGTGTACCGGCGCGCCTTCAGGAGGTGCTGACCGCCGAGTGGGGCAAAGAGTTGATCCGCGGGTGGAATACCGCCGATTGGATGGGGTTTCCCACGCGGCTGGGCGATCGCATTGCGCCGTTGATCGGTGCGGCGCCCGGGTCTGTGACCACGGGGGATACCTTGTCGGTCAAGGTTTATCAGGCACTCGCCTCGGCCCTTGAACTCCACCCGGATCGCAAGGTTATCTTGAGCGATTCCGGGAACTTTCCGAGCGACCTTTACATGGCGGACGGGCTGATCCGGTCCTTGGGACAGGACCACGAACTCCGCGTGGTGGCGCCGGAGGATGTCGAGGACGCGATCGATGTCAGTGTCGCGGTCCTGATGCTGACTGAGGTCGATTACCGGACGGGCCGAAAGCACGACATGGCGCGGCTAACGGCGGCCGCCCATGCGGCAGGGGCGGCGGTTGTCTGGGATCTTGCGCATTCGGCGGGGGCCATTCCGGTGGATCTGGCCGGACGTCGCGCGGAGTTTGCGGTCGGTTGCACGTACAAGTACCTGAATGGCGGACCAGGGGCGCCTGCGTTCATTTATGTTCGGCCTGATCTGGTCGGACGTATAAAGCCCGCCTTGTCTGGCTGGCTGGGCCACGAGGCGCCATTCGCGTTTGACCTTGATTACCGTGCGGGTGCGGGCATCGAGAGGATGCGGGTCGGCACGCCTCCGATCCTGCAGATGGCGGCGCTCGATGTCGCGATGGATGTCTGGGACATGGCGGAAATCCATGAAGTGCGGGCACGTTCCATTGCTTTGTCTGAGCGGTTCATTGCGGGGGTGGAGGCGCGGTGTCCTGAGGTCACGCTCCATTCGCCGCGGGATCCGAATGAACGCGGCAGCCAGGTGGGGTTCCGCCACCCGGAAGGCTATGCCGTCATGCGTGCCCTGATTGACCGTGGCGTGATCGGGGACTTTCGCGCGCCGGATGTCCTGCGCTTTGGGATCACGCCTTTGTATATCGGCGAGGCTGAGATCGATCGCGCGGTGGAGATCCTGGCGGAGATTCTGGACGGTCGCCTTTGGGATCGCGACGCATATCGACAGCGGGAACGAGTGACGTGACCCCGTCGATCCGGCCCTACGAAGACACGGACAGCGACGCCTGTCACGATGTCTATGTCGACGCGGTCCATAATGGGACGGCGCCGTACTATACTGCGGAGCAGGCCCATGCCTGGGCTCCGGTTCTGAAGCACAACGGTGAGTGGACCCCGCGCCTCAGCGCAGGGAAAACCTGGGTCGCGGTAAGCGGCAGCGAGGTCGTCGGGTTTATTACGCTTACAGAGCGTGGACACCTGGACTTCTTCTTTGTGCGACCCGCCGCACGCGGCTCGGGCGTCGCCACTGCGCTCTACAAGACTTTTTTGGAGCAGGCGAAGGCCGATGGGCATGAGAGGCTGACCACCCACGCAAGCCACCTCGCACGGCGGTTCCTGGAGAAGCGGGGATGGTCGGTGCGTGAGGAAGAAGACGTCGTTCGGAACGGCGTTGTTTTGAGCCGGACTTTGATGGACCTGAAGAATCTTCCGAGCGTCGCGACGGAAACCTGAAGCCGCCCCGTATCACCCTTCATTAACGCCCCGATGGAGGTTCCTGAATGCTACGGATCACTTTGACAGCCTTCGCCATTGCAGTCGGCTTTGTCGCCGCACCGCACGTCGGTGACGCCGCCCCACCCTATTGGCTCGATCGCGCAGAAGATCGGGCAGACCGGCGCGAAGACTATGTCGACCGCCAGGTGGATCTTGGCCCGCGTGATGTGATCGAGGACCGCCTCGACACCGTGGAGAACCGGGTAGACCGGCGCCGGATCGATCCCACCCCCAGGGTCGATCCGCATCCACAACGGCGTTGGCCTTGGTACGCCTACAGCACCTCGCAGTAGGCGACCTGCCCCGCCCGGGCGCCCGCGCTCGTGTTGTCCAGACCGCGCCTTTCCCAGGACGGCGTGAGAGTCCGGGCGGGGACTTTTTAGGTTAGGGGTAGACAACCATGCTTGGTCGTCTCCCCTGAGAGGGGGTTTCCGCGTTCAATTTGCATGGCAAATCCGGTCACAACTGATTGCCCCCGGCCCCGCTGCCCGGTATCCGATGCGGAGTGGAACCGGAGGACGACATGGCAGACACCCGCACCGAGACCGACAGCTTTGGCCCACTTGAAGTGCCGACGGACAAGTACTGGGGCGCGCAGACGCAGCGATCGATCATGAACTTCCCAATCGGGTGGGAAAAACAGCCCGTAGCCCTGGTGCGTGCGCTTGGCGTGATCAAGCAGGCCTGCGCCGAAGCGAACAAGGAACGCGGTGCGCTGGACCCAACCCTTGCGGATGCGATGATTGAGGCGGCGTCCGAGGTTGTTGCGGGCAAGCTGGACGACAACTTTCCACTGGTTGTCTGGCAAACGGGTTCTGGCACACAGTCCAACATGAACGCCAATGAGGTTATCGCGAACCGCGCGATTGAGATCCTGGGCGGCGTGATCGGGTCCAAGGACCCCGTCCATCCCAACGACCACGTGAATATGGGGCAGTCGTCAAACGACACGTTCCCGACCGCCATGCATATTTCCACGGCCACGACAGCGCGCGATGTCCTGCTGCCGGGTCTGAAGACGCTCCATGCCGCGCTTGAGGCGAAGGTTCAGGAGTTCGAGGGGATCATCAAGATCGGCCGGACGCATACGATGGATGCAACGCCTTTGACATTGGCGCAGGAATTCTCTGGCTACGCACATCAGGTTGCGATGTCGATTGCGCGGGTCGAGGCCGCCCTGCCCCGGATCTACGAGCTTGCGCAAGGTGGCACGGCGGTCGGAACGGGCCTGAACAGCCCCGTGGGTTGGGGGGAGACTGTTGCGGCGAATATGGCGCGGATCACGGGCCTGCCCTTTGTGACGGCACCAAACAAGTTTGAAGCGCTGGCCGCCCATGATGCCATGGTTGAGATGTCGGGGGCATTGAAGACGGTCGCCGCCTCGCTTTTCAAGATCGCCAATGACATCCGCCTCTTGGGATCTGGTCCGCGATGCGGCCTCGGTGAATTGATGCTGCCGGAGAACGAGCCGGGATCTTCGATCATGCCGGGCAAGGTGAACCCTACCCAATGCGAGGCGATGACGCAGGTCTGCGCCCATGTGATGGGCAATGACGCGGCTGTCGGCTTTGCAGGCAGCCAGGGGCATTTCGAACTGAACGTCTACAAGCCAATGATGGCCTATAACGTCCTGCAATCCATGCAACTTCTGGGCGACGCGGCGGTGGCGTTTACCGACAATTGCGTCTCTGGCATCCGCGCCAACACGGACCGGATTGAGAAGTTGATGCGGGAGAGCCTGATGCTGGTCACCGCTTTGGCACCGACGATTGGCTACGACAACGCGACCACGGTGGCAAAGACGGCGCACAAGAACGGGACGACGCTGAAGGAAGAGGCGATCAACCTGGGCTTTGTCGATGAGGCAACGTTTGACGAGGTGGTGCGCCCGGAGAAGATGATCGGGCCGAAATAAGCCGCTAGCCGTCGAATTCGTTCAGCCTTTGCCATAGCGCGGCTTCCAGCGCCTGAGGATGGGTCGCAGGATCCGAGATTGGGGCAGGAAAGCTGAGCCGATAGTCCGTTGTGCCGGGGATTGCTTCGAAGCGACAGGGCGTTTCAACTGAGAGACAGCTCCGGCTGAAGTGAAACCCAAGAGAATGCTCCGCGGGCCAAGCAGGTCCGGGGCGCAAAATCCATTCCAGTGGTCCGGTCCGTTCGACTGCCACCCTGTCGAACCAATCGTTCAATTCGACAAGAAGGCGTTCATGGGTAGACTTGGACATATGTGACACCGAAGAAAACGACGCGGGCACCATGGCAAAGCCGATTAACCTGAACAAGGCGCGTAAGGCGCGGGCCAGGGCCGAGAAGCGGTCGCAGGCGGACCAGAACGCAGTGAAGTTCGGACGCACCAAGGCGGAGAAGGCGCAGGACGCGGCCGAGCGCAATCAGTCCGTGCACCGGATCGACCAACATAAGCTGGACAAGGAATGAGCGCCCGTCCCGTGAAACGATCCCTGACGTTGCGGGGCCACAGGACCAGCGTCTCCCTCGAAGATGCGTTCTGGACGGAGTTTCGGGCGATTGCGAAGGCACGCGGACTGGCGATCAATGCGCTTGCCGCAGAGATTGACGCAGAGCGCGGCACCGAGGCGGGGCTCGCCTCGGCGATCCGGGTGTTTGTGCTTCAGGAGCTCAAGGCTCAGGCGACGCGGGGCACCTCGTAAAGCGCTTCGCGCAGTTGGCGTGCGAAGGCGATCTGGCGGCGTTCCGACTTGGTGAAGCGACCGCCCACCATGTCAGTCGGCTGAAGCGCGGTATCGAGGAGCGTCTTGAAGTCTTCGAAGGTCGGTCCGGCCGGTCGTTCAGGCTCGACCATGCGTCGCGCGCCCAGGCGCCACGCGGGAATTGCGATGCGCACACGCGCGCGCGTCGGCTCGATAGAAGCAATCATGGCACTCATGCCGTTACCCCCCCAAAGGGTCATGCAGACATGCAGGAACAATGCGAACCGATAAAGCACCGATTTGGAGGTCAGCTGACAGCCGGTGCCCGCCCCAAA
>CAWUIX010000113.1:0-6868 GCA_963922395.1 uncultured Rhodobacterales bacterium
GCAACGATCTTGCGCGCCACCGGGGCCGCCAGCATAGCGGCCGGAAACGCCACAGCCCAGCTCGGGAACCAGGCCGAGAGCCACATCCGGACGAACTCTTCCGGCATTCCGATGGACTGGAAGGTGGCCATGAAGCACACCAGAAACGACATCATGCCTGATAAGATCAAGGCAAAGAGTATTGGCGCGTACCTGGCAGGAATCATGTTTTTGTCACCCCGTGTCTGTCCCCAAGCACCTAGCATAGTCGGATCTCAAGCCAATCCGCACCAGCGCACAGGTCAGTCTCCGATCACAATTAGTTCAGAATCGCTCAACCCATGGACGAAGCGTCACCTCGTTTGACCAGATTGAGCGGTTTTGATCGATCAGCTGCAGGTAGGACCGCGCGATCTCACCGGGATTAAGCATCGCATCAGGTTGCGGTTCCGTTACCCCCGGATTGCGAATGCCACCGTCGATATTAATCCACGCGACATGAATACCTTCTGGATGCAACTCCCGGCTCATGGATTGCGCAAGACCTCGTTGGGCAAATTTGCCCATGGCAAACGGCGCTGAGTTCGGAAAGCCCTTCACACCCGCCGACGCGCCGGTAAAGAGGATCGTTCCCTTAACAGGTCCATCCTGCGCCATCATCCGCCGGGCAGCCGCCTGACCCAGGATAAAGGACCCAAACGCTGTGATCCGGATCGCGGCATCGACTTTCTCCGGATCAAGCTCCGCAATCGGCCCGCGCACCCGGAAGGACGGGTTATAGACCGCGACATCCAACCGCCCATCGATCCCGTCGATCGCGCCCTGCATGGCCGTGGCGTCTGTCGCGTCCGCCTGAACCAGCGTGCCACCCACTTCGTCGCGCAATGTCTCCAGTTTCCCGGTGTTCCGCGCAACCATGTGCACCTTGTACCCTTCCCGGCCCAAAAGGCGTGCCAGCGACGCGGACAGGCCATCCCCAACACCAACGATCAGCGCATTCTTATCCGCCATTGCGGTACTCCTTCTCAGACGACCAGCTCTTCAGAGGGAATCACCGGGAAGAATTCGCCCCCCGACCAGAGCCCGAACCAACCTACGCCATCGACATCATTATGGGTTCCGATATCGACAAGCCGGTAGAAGCTCTTCCTGTCGATCAAAGCCTCAAGATTGCTGCGCACCAGAACATAAGGTGACGGCTCTCCCGTCTCGGGATCACGCTCGACCCGTATCGGGGCATCCGGTCCCGCCGTGACAAAGTCACCGACATTCGTTTGAAACGTCAGCGCCTGCGCGTCGCCGGTCCCCTCCACCTCAAAGTCGATGGCAACAAACGGCGCGTCATCGACCGTGATTCCAACCTTCTCAACCGGCGTGACCAGAAAGTATTTCTCGTCCTCTTTCTTCAGAATCGTAGAAAACAGGCGAACCAGACCCGCGCGCCCGATGGGCGTGCCCAGATAAAACCACGTCCCATCGCGCGCGATCCGCATATCAAGGTCACCGCAAAACGGCGGATTCCATAGATGCACCGGGGGTAAACCGCTCTTCGAAGCGGCACGGGCGCTCGTTGCAAGGCTTTCTGCGGACGGGGGAGAAGTTTTTTCGCCGGTCATGGTGCGCTACACGTTTTTGCCATTTGTCCTTGGAAAGATAACTCCGGATAATACCTCGTACAGGACAGGCAGGAGCGATACCATGGATGACAGTCAGGATCTTGTGGCCGAGATTGAGGCGCTGGGCGCCAAACTGGCCGACGCGAAGGCTTCGATTGAGAAACGCTTCATCGGTCAACCGCGCGTCGTGGACCTTGTTCTGTCCTCTATCCTCTGCGGAGGCCATGGCCTTCTGATCGGGCTGCCGGGCCTCGGCAAAACCCGCCTTGTGGCGACACTGTCTACCGTGCTCGGTCTAGACGGCGCCCGCGTCCAGTTCACACCGGATCTCATGCCGGCCGATATCCTGGGGTCTGAGGTTCTGGAAACCGGAGCAGACGGGTCCCGGACCTTTAAGTTCATCGAAGGGCCTGTGTTCTGTCAGCTCCTGATGGCCGACGAAATCAACCGCGCCTCGCCCCGGACGCAGTCCGCGCTGTTGCAGGCGATGCAGGAGAAGTCGGTCACCATCGCGGGCCAGCCGCACCCACTGCCTGTGCCGTTCCATGTCCTGGCTACCCAAAACCCGATCGAACAGGAGGGCACATACCCTCTGCCCGAAGCACAGCTTGACCGCTTCCTCGTCCAGATCGACGTGCCTTACCCGAGCCGCGACGCGGAGCGGGACATCTTGATCGCCACGACTGGTGTCAGCGAAGAAGATTCCACCCAGGTCTTCACACCCGAAGAACTCATCGCCGCGCAGGAACTTATCCGCCGGATGCCGGTCGGAGAAGGTGTGATGGAAGCCATCCTTGATCTGGTGCGTGCCTGCCGCCCCGAAGACCCGAGCGCCCCGGACACCGTAAAGGACGACGTCGGCTGGGGCCCAGGCCCGCGCGCGGCCCAATCGCTAATGCTGACCGTGCGTGCGCGCGCGCTCCTGGACGGACGCCTTGCCCCGTCGGCAGAGGATGTGGCCGCCATGGCCGCGCCGGTTCTGTCCCACCGCATGGCCCTGACTTTTGCGTCCCGCGCCCGCGGCAAGGTGCTGGGCGAGGTCATCGAAGAGGTCGCGACCCATATCACACAGGTTGAGGCCGCCGCGTGATCCACGCCGCGGATCTCCGCGCCCGGGCCGAAGATCTTGCAGGTCCGCTCCCGCCGCTCCTTGCGGCGGCGGAACATCTTGCCACCACGGTACTCCTTGGCCAGCACGGCCGGCGCCGTCCCGGCATGGGCGACGAGTTCTGGCAGTACCGTCCGGCCCAGGCCGGGGACGAGATGCGGATGGTCGACTGGCGCCGCTCGGCCCGGTCCGATCAGCATTTCGTGCGCGAACGGGAATGGCAGGCCGCGCAAAGCGTCGTCCTCTGGGCCGACCGGGGGCAGTCGATGCGCTTTACCTCCTCGGATGCCTTGCCCACGAAGTCCATCCTCGCCCGAACGCTCGCGCTCGCCACGGCGGTTCTCCTCTCCCGTGGCGGGGAACGGGTCGGCCTTGCCGACAACTCCCTCCCGCCACGCACAGGCGAGATGCAGTTGCTCCGCCTGTCAGAGTCGCTATCCACAGATGACGAAGTCGCCGAATACGGTGCGCCGGAAATCGATGGCCTCGTCCCACATGCGCGTGCTGTGTTCCTCTCGGACTTCCTTGGCGACATCGGTCCAGTGCGAACCGCACTCACCAAGGCCGCCGACAAGGGCGTGAAGGGCGCGCTCGTGCAAATCCTAGATCCGGCGGAGGAGGCCTTTCCCTTCGACGGTCGCACGATCTTCGAAAGCGTCGGCGGAACCATCAGTTTCGAGACTCAAAAAGCACGCGACCTCAGATCCCGCTACCTCGATCGGCTGGCTGAGCGTAAGGATGAACTCCGCGCCCTCTCGCGCCTCACTGGCTGGCAGTATGACGTCCACCACACCGACCGCTCGGCGACTGCCGCCCTTCTCTGGCTCTATCAGGCATTGGAGCGTGTGCACTGATGCTGGTCCTTGGTCCCATCGGATTTACGGCGCCCTGGCTGCTTCTTGGCCTGATCCTCTTGCCGATCCTGTGGTTCCTTCTGCGCGCCGTCCCGCCAGCGCCCATTCGTCGACGGTTCCCCGGCGTTGCGCTCCTGCTCGGTCTGGAAGACGAAGACACCGAGACCGACAAAACGCCCTGGTGGCTTCTCCTCCTCCGCGTCCTGGCAATCGCCGCCGTGATCCTAGGCTTCGCGGGCCCCGTACTCAATCCCGATGTCGACGATGCCCCGGGCTCCGGCCCGCTTCTCGTTCTTGTCGACGGCACCTGGGCCGACGCGCGCGACTGGACCCGGCGGATGGATCGGCTCGACGGTCTTCTGAGTGAAGCGTCTCGCACCGGTCGCCCCGTCGCGCTGGTCACACTCACGGACCGCCCGCAAGGCACGCTTCAGTTCCAACCTGCAGACGTCGCCCTGTCGCGCTTGCCAAGCCTAACCCCAGAACCCTGGAGCCCGGACGCCGAGGATCTCCTGTCCTGGTGGGACGATCTCGACCTCTCGGACATCGAAACCTTCTGGGTGTCCGATGGCCTGGCCCACCCCTGGCGCGCACCTCTTCTGGACCGTGTGCAGGATGCGGGCGACGTCACCGTTTTCGAGAGCCCCCGCCCGATCCTCGCCCTGCGACCCGCCCGGTTCGAAGACGGGGCCCTTATCCTAAGCGGCACACGGGCGCGATCGACAGACGCTGTCGAGGCGACGATCAACGGCCACGGGCTTGATCCGGCAGGCACACCACGGATCCTTGTCCGCGGAACACTTGCCTTTGCCGAGGGCGAGGCAGAAGCCGAAGTCGCAATCTCCCTCCAGCCCGAACTCCGCAACCGGATCACCCGGTTTGAGATCGAGGGCATTCGCTCTGCCGGTGCAGTTTCGCTGGCCGATGACACGCTCCGCCGCCGTGAGGTGGGCCTCGTGGCCGGTCGCGAAGATCGCGAAGGCCTCGAACTTCTCTCGCCCACCCACTACCTCGAGCAGGCGCTCGAACCGACCGCCGACCTGATCGAAGGCTCTATTGAGGATATCGTCCTCGCCAATCCGGACGCGATCATCCTCGCCGATGTCGCGCGCCTGTCCGCGGGCGAAACCGAAGATTTGTTCGAGTGGGTGGAAGAGGGCGGATTACTTGTCCGCTTCGCGGGCCCCCGGCTCGCGGCCAGCGACGTCTCCCGCGACACCGAAGATCTCCTTATGCCTGTACGCCTCCGCGCAGGCGGTCGCTCTGTAGGCGGCCGAATGAGCTGGGGCGAACCGAAGGCGCTTCGTACCTTCCCCGAGGACTCGCCCTTCTTCGGTCTTTCGGTGAATGACGAGATCCGGATCACCGCTCAGGTCATGGCCCAACCTGACCCCACGCTGTCCGAGCGGACCATTGCCTCCCTCGCCGACGGCACCCCGCTTGTGACGCGCAAGCGCACCGGCGCGGGCCAGATCGTGCTCTTCCACACAACGGCCAACGCGGAGTGGTCGAGCTTACCGCTCTCGGGCCTCTACGTGCAGATGCTCGAACGCCTTGCCGTCTCAACCCGTCCTGCGATGCCAACGCTGGAAGAGATGGCTGGCACCACATGGGTCCCCTCGGAAATCCTCACCGGCTTCGGCGAGGTGATCGACGCGGGTACGCTGCCGGGCGTGCCGGGTGAAGCGCTCGTAGACGCCCGCCTCGGTCCCGACCTGCGACCCGGCCTTTATGCCGGGGACGACCGCCGCCTCGCATTGAACACGATCTCCGCGGACACTGAACTCGCACCATCGGTCTGGCCCTCCGGCATCACGGTCGAAGGTCTGGACACTGCACGTGAAACCCCGCTCAAGGGCCACCTGCTGACGGCAGCTCTGGCGGCACTCTTGATCGACATTCTCGCAACCCTCTGGCTCGGCGGACGGCTGGGCCGCGCACTCGGGCCGAAGGTCACACCGGTTCTGATCGGCGCGATCCTTGTCTCCGGCGCGTTCGCCCCGCAGGCACGGGCACAAGAGACGGGCGATGCGCCTACCGACGGCTTCGCCATCGAGGCAACCACCGAAGTCGTCCTCGCCCACGTGATCACCGGCGATCCAAGCCTCGACCAGATGGCCGCCGCGGGTCTCCGGGGCCTCGGCGAAATCCTGAACGACCGCACCTCCGTCGAACCTGCCAACCCCATCGCGGTGAACCTCGAAACCGACGAACTCAGCTTCTTCCCGATGCTCTACTGGCCGGTCTCTGCGAACCAGCCCATTCCGTCCGCGGAAGCCTACGCCAAGCTGAACACATATCTCCGCTCCGGCGGAATGATCGTCTTCGACACCCGCGACGCTGATGTCTCACGCTTCGGTGGCACGGGCAGCCCTGCAGGACGGCGCCTCCAACAAATCGCGCGCCCCCTCGACATCCCCCCTCTGGAACCGGTCCCGGACGACCATGTCCTGACGCGGACCTTCTACCTCCTCCAGGACTTCCCCGGTCGCCACGTCAGCCGCGATGTCTGGGTCGAAGCCGCGCCACCCGATGCGGCCCGGGTCGAAGGAATGCCGTTCCGGAACCTCAACGACAACGTCTCTCCGGTCATCGTGGGTGGCAATGACTGGGCGGCGGCCTGGGCCATCGACGATCGCGGGCGCCCGATGTTCCCCGTGGGCCGCGGCTTCACTGGCGAGCGTCAGCGCGAGCTGGCGTATCGCTTTGGCGTGAACCTGATCATGCATGTGCTGACCGGGAACTATAAATCCGATCAGGTCCACGTGCCCGCGCTCCTCGACAGGTTGGGTCAGTAGATGGACGGCTCGGTGATCTTCGATCCGCTCCTTCCATTCCCCGTTGTCTGGGCGACCGCGGCGATCGCAGCACTCCTTATCGGGCTCGCCCTCTGGCGCGGTCTGGCGGGATGGTGGCTCCGGGCCGCGGCAGTTGTCGCTCTGCTCCTCGGCATCGCCAATCCCTCAATCCAGACCGAAGATCGTGAGCGCCTGACCGATATTGTCGTCGCCATCGTCGATGAAAGCGCCTCTCAGGGGATCTCGGACCGTGCGGACCAATCCGCTGAGGCTCTGGAAGCCCTCGAGGCCGAAATCGCGCAACTGGAAAACACAGAACTCCGCATCGCCACCGTCGGCGACGGGGAGGGCGACCAGGGCACACTCCTCATGGCGGCTCTGGCCGAGGTGATGGCCGAGGCCCTAGCGTTGCTTTGCCCCCCCTGGCCGCGCGCCGAGGGCGTTGAGCCGGTGAATATGACTGTAACAGAGCCCGGAAAAGCCCCCATGAGCGCCGAGGATGCAAAGCCATTT
>CAWUIX010000114.1:0-6863 GCA_963922395.1 uncultured Rhodobacterales bacterium
GAAAACGCACCGTCTCCTGGACCGACCTGGAAGGAGAGCGCCTGATCCTGCCCGCGCGCGGCACAGGCAACCGGCTCTTGATAGACGAGGCGCTCGCTCGGTCTCAGACGTCGGTCAAATGGATGTACGAAGTGGGAAGAACATCAACCGCGCTGGAGCTTGTCTCAGATGGGATCGGTCTGGCACCGATACCCATGATGGCAATCGCGTCCGGTCACGCCGCGAATGCTGGATGGAAACATATCACAGGTCCTGACGTGTCACGCCCGATTGGCCTAATCTCAAGGCCCGCGAGCGAAGAGTCCGACGCCGTCAGATCACTGAAAGGCAAAATTCAACGCTTAGCTGCCAGTCGACCGGGCACCGATCATTGATCTCATCTTACAGGCGGGTCAAAGGCCGACACCTCATCATTCGCCAGTTCGTCCGGTTGCTTCCCGTAGGATCCACATCGGACGAGCACCTTCCCGATTTCGTCACAGACAGACCATCCAGCATCGCCGCTAAAGCCAAACCTAGTTGTACTTGGCATCGACTTCATTGATCGCATCTACATTTTCGGCCGACCGTCCTTCTGGATCGCCCGACCCAAAACCCGTCCATACGAGGGCAACTGATCAACTAAACGCGGTTTCCCGGAATGACAGATCCGCCATGCAGGCGGGGGACAGGACGACCAAGATTACATTCGGCAACCGTATGGGTCCCGGCCGGCCGTGCGTTTGAAGGATCTGCGGCTGCCGGAAGGCCGGCGAGCGCTGCCTATGTCTGCGCATCAGCACAGCGAGGCGACCGGGCGCCTACCCAGCCTTCCACCGCACAGGCATCCGCTAAGACGTGTGATGCACGTCCTGAAGCCCGTAGACCGGCGTAGGAATACCTTCCATCCGTGCCTTGAGCTGGATCGAGAGGAACTGTGAATAATGCCGGGACTGGTGCAGGTTCCCCCCATGGAACCACAGCGCATCTTGCTGCGTCGGTTTCCACATGTTCCGCAACTCGCCTTCCCAAGGTCCGGGATCCTTTGGTGTATCCGACCCTAGCCCCCAGCACTTCCCAACCTTGTCGGCGACGTCCTTGCCAATCAGCTGCTCAGCCCAGCCGTTCATTGAAGAATAGCCAGTGGCAAACACGATCGCGTCGGCATCCAACTCGGTCCCATCCTCTAGCTTGATCCCACCCGGCGTCACATCGGCGACCTGTCCGTGCGCCAGTTTGATCTTTCCGTCGGCCACCAGTTCGCTGGCGCCAACATCAATGTAATACCCAGACCCACGACGAAGGTATTTCATGAACAGCCCGCTGCCATCCGCACCCCAATCGAGTTGGAACCCAGCCTTCTCCAGCCGTGCGTAGAAGTCGGCATCCTTCTCCCGCATCTGGTCATAAAGTGGCACCTGCAGAGCTGGCAGAACCTTGTACGGAACTGACGCAAAAATCAGATCCGCCATGTGATGATCGATCCCATTCGCAATTGCCCGCTCGGAATAGAGATCGCCCAACCCGATATCCATCAGCGTGTCCGATTTCACGATATGCGTGGTCGAGCGTTGGACCATCGTAACATCCGCACCGGCCTCCCACAGGGCGGCAGAGATATCGTGGGACGAATTGTTGGAACCCACTACGACCACCTTCTTGCCCTTGTATGCATCCGGACCCGGATGCTTGGACGAGTGGTGCAAGTCACCTTCGAAGCTCTCCATCCCCGGCAAGTCCGGCAAGTTTGGAACCGCAGACATTCCCGTCGCTAGGACGAGCTGCTTAGGTTTCAGAACGACCTCTTCTCCATCTCGGTCGACGACGACAGTCCACTCCTTGCTCTGCTCATCAAAGCTCGCGGACTTACAAGTCGTGCGCGTCCAGTAGTTCAGTTCCATGATCTTGGTGTAGCTCTCCAGCCAATCCCCAAGCTTGTCCTTCGGACTGAAGACAGGCCAGTCATCCGGGAACGGCAGATACGGCAGATGGTCGTACCAAACCGGGTCATGCAGGCAGAGAGATTTGTAACGATTGCGCCAACTGTCACCGGGCCGATCGTTCTTCTCCACGATGATGGTGGGTACGCCGAGGCGACGCAGCCGCGCGCCAAGACCGATTCCGCCCTGCCCCCCTCCAATGATGACGACGTAGGGCTGCTTTGAGTATCCAAGCTCTTTCGCTTCACGCGCCCGACGCTCGGCCCAGGTCTCTCGGTTCTCGATCGCGCCATGGACAACACCCGCGTCGCGCCGCTCGCCCTTCTTCTCCTCAAAACCCTTCAGCTCTTGCGCCGTGGTCAAAAGGGTCCAGCAGCCTTCGTCGTTCAGCCGGACATGACCCCGCCCATGCACGGCGTCGGTTTCAAACGTGATCCAGGCTTCAGTGATGCCCCCGCCTTCCGTCGGTTCACCATCAATCTGCCAGTTGGTTGGATGAACGCCGCCCAGGGTTGCAGAAGCCATCTCTGCGATGGCTTCCTGCCCCTCCATCGTCTTGATATTCCATGTAAAAGACACAAGATCGCGCCAGTAGCAGTCGGTCGCGAATAGAGATTTCAATGCCTCGGTATCGTTGCTCTCGAGTGCTTGTCCGAAGTTATCGAGCCACGCCGAAACGCGCCCCATGGGCGTTGCCATATCCATCACTTTCCTCCCGCAAAGCGCCACCCTCGAAAGGTGAAGGGCAGCTCATGTCCTCCCGCTAAGAGTGGGCGCGGATGCCCGATTCGGGCAAATGAGATTTTGGGCAGGGTGTTTTGCAGCCCTAAGCTGAGGGGTCGGCCTGGCCCTGCTCGAGGCTCTTCGCCATCGCGCGCAGGAGCATCGCCGCGGACACGGCGCCGGGATCTTTATGGCCCAATGAACGCGCACCCAACCGTGCCGACCGCCCAAGTTTGGCCTGCATGTCAGCGGTTGCCGCCGCCCCGGCCTCAGCCGCATCGGCAGCGGCATGAAAGACGGCCTCGGCAGGTTGACCACCGGCCTCCCGAGCCGCGTCCGAGGCCGGCCCCCAGGCGTCCAACATCGTCTTGTCGCCAAGGGTCGCTTTTCCGCGGTGCGCGATCCCCTCGGCCATCGCAGCGACGAGGGCAGAGGCATCGTCGTCGCCGAGCGCATCCTTACCTTTCACGGCCGCGCCCGCACGCATGAACGCGGTGGCATACAGGGGACCCGAAGACGCGCCGACTGCGTTCAGGAACGCTTTCGCCGCCGCATTGAAGATCTCCGTCGGCGTCACATCGTCGAGATCGGCGACCGCTGTGCGGATGGCACCAAATCCTCCGGACATGGCGACACCATGATCCGCATCTCCAATCTCGCCGTCGAGGGCACAAAGCTCATCACGGGCTGCATCCATCGCATCCGCCGCCGCAAGAAGCATCCCCCTCACATCCATCGCGCCCATGCCTCATACCACCCGGAACATGGCGCAATGACACGGCCGATCGATCAGCCGCTGCAACTCATCATCGAGATGCATCAGGGTGACGGACGCGCCCGCCATCTCTAGCGAGGTGCAGTAATTCCCGACCCACGTCGCATGGGTGGACAAGCCGGCCTCTTCAATCCGCGCCTGCACCCGCCTGTTCATGATGTAGAGCTCCATGAGCGGCGTCGCCCCCAAACCATTAACGAGCACGGCAACCCGATCGCCCTGCGCTGCCTCCATCTCCTCCAGAACCCGGTCCATAATCTGGTCCACGATCTCATCGGCGGACTTAATCGGCCCGCGCTCAATGCCCGGCTCGCCATGGATGCCCATACCGATTTCCATCTCCCCTTCCGGAAGATCGAAGTTCCATCGCCTAGTCTGCGGCAAGGAGCAGGGGCTCAGCGCAACCCCCATCGTATAGGTCCGCGCATTCGCGTAACGCGCCACGCGTTCCACGTCGTCGAGGCTCATCATCTCGTCCGCAGCGGCCCCTGCCGCCTTGAAGATGAAGAAGTTGCCCGCAACGCCACGCCTCTTCTCGATCTCGTCTCGCGGCGCGGACGCCACATCGTCGGTGGTCAGAACGGTGCGCACCTCAATATCGTCCATCGCGGCCATTTCCGCTGCCATGTCGAAGTTCATCACATCCCCGGCGTAGTTGCCGTACATGAAAAGGACGCCAGCTCCGCCGGAAACCTCCTTCACGCAAGCCAATGCAGGATCAGGTGGCGGTGACGCAAAGACATTCCCGATCGCCGCAGCGTCCGCCAGACCCTCACCCACAAAGCCCACAAAGGTTGGCTCATGCCCGGAGCCGCCGCCGATGACCAAACCGACTTTTCCGTCCCGTGGTCCATCTTTTGCGATGATAGCCCGGTGCGAGTCCTTGGACGCCCGTAACGTATCCCCGTGCGCCAGCAGGATCCCATCGAGCATCTCATCGACGGCGTCATCCCCGTTGTTGATGATCTTCTTTGTCTGCAACGGTCACTCCTCCCTACGCTCTTTGCATTGAGCCAGCAGTGCCCGGCTCTCCGCCTGTCTCATAGATCATGCAGAGTATTCTGCGTCCAGCACAGGCGGACGCATTTACATGCCCCAATCAACCGGGCGGAATAACACCCTTCTGAAGGATGATATTGCCATAAAGACGTGTCTCCGCCGTCTGCACGACGCAATAGGTTTTCTTGGCTTCCACGTAGAATGCGTGCCGTTCCACACCACTGATCTTGGCGGGATGATCCGCAGTTTCGTTTATGATCTGCTGAAACTCAGCAACGATATCTGGCACCGCATTCGGGTCCCCAACGACTTGCATCGTGCGCGCCGGATGATCGACGTAAGAATCGAGCGGCATAAGCGTCAAAATCGCTTTCAGTGCCTCCGTGGCACTGACCCCAGCAAGGCGTTCGATTCGGGTGGCACAGGTCTCTGCTGGAAAATTCGCATCAGCGATTACCAATTCATCGCCATGGCCCATCGCTTTGAGATGTCTCAATAAATCGGGTGTCAATATATTGGGAACTCCGAATAGCATCTGTGTCCTCCCGTCACCGTGCAGTAGTGATTGCGAATTTGATTGACGTACATCACGTCATACCTCAAGGTTTTTCAATCGGGAGGATGAATGACACGCGTGACTGCGCAGGACGTGGCCGAAGCGGCTGGGGTAAGCTTGGCGACCGTTGACCGTGTGCTCAACAAACGAAAGGGCGTACGGGATGCAACGATCCAGCGTGTCGTTGACGCGATGGACCGCCTAAACTTTGTCCGCGATGAAACTGCCGCCAATCTGGCGCGGGGCCGTTCCTACACCTTCACCTTCATCGTTTCTGCTGGCGAGACCGCCTTTTTCAACGACGTCCGGACCGAGATCGAAACGGCGAAAAGGCAGGCCCCGAAGGACCGCATTCAGATCAACTCCGTTGCCGTTCCGCAGCTCGATCCGCGCGCCATCGTGAACGCGATAACCGAGCTTGGCGACGACATTGGAGACGGGGTCGCCCTGGTCGCGGTCGAGAGTCAGATTGTACGCGACGCGATCTCCCTCCTGCGAAAACGCGGCATCCATGTCGTCTCCTTCATCTCCGATATCCCGAGCTCCGAACGGGAACGGTTTGTCGGCATCGACAACGTTGCGGCGGGCCGCGTCGCAGCGAGCCTCTTAAAGCGCTTCATCTCCCCGGGCACTGGGGACGTCGCCGTGGTCGCGGGATCGGGAACCCTACGAGACCATGTCGAACGGCGCATGGGCTTCGAGCAGGTGATGCGCGCCGAGTGTCCCGGGCTGAACGTGCTGCCCTGGATCGAAGGGGAAGAACTGGCGGGTGTTGTTGAAGAGAAGCTTACAAATCTCCTGTCCCAGAATCCGAATGTGGTGGGCATCTATAGTCTCGGCGGCGGGACCCGTGGCGTAATCGACGCGATTGAAGCCGCCGATCAGGATATGAGCGTCGTGACGACCGAGCTTTCCGAACACACCCGCGCCGCCTTGATCTCGGGCACCGTGGATGCGGTCCTTGTACAGGATCCAAGCCACGAGGTGCGCAGCGCCATCCGGGTGCTGAAGCATCTGACTGACGGCACACCGATCAACGAAAAGCAGGAGCGTATTCGAATTGAGATATTCGTGCGTGACAATCTGCACTGAGACTGGATGAATTGAAGAGACGATGATGCAACTGAAGGGCGAACATATATGTCGGAGTTGAGGGTCGATAATCTGCGGCGCACCTTCGGCAAAGTCGTAGCTCTGGATGGCATGTCATTTGACGTGGCGGACGGGGAATTCTTCTGCCTGCTTGGTCCCTCCTCTTCCGGCAAAACCACCACGCTCCGCGCGATCTCGGGCCTTGAAGAGCTTGAGCACGGCAAAGTGCATTTCGCGGGTCAGGATGTCACCGACAGCCCGGTCCAGGGTCGCGGCATCTCGATGATATTCCAGACTTTTGCGCTCTATCCGCATCTGTCAGTAGAGGCCAACCTGGCCCACCCTTTGCGGCGCGCTGGAGAGAGTTCCGCGGATATCCGCAAGCGTGTGGGAGAGGTGGCAGAACTTCTACGTGTGACCCACACTCTGAAGCGCAAGCCAACGACGCTTTCCGGTGGCGAACAACAGCGTGTTGCCATCGGGCGCGCGATCGTCGGCCGCCCCAAGCTCCTTCTTCTGGATGAACCGCTAACTAATCTCGACGCCAAGCTGCGCGACGAAATGCGGACGGAGTTCAAACGGCTGCATCGTGAGCTGGGCATGACCATGCTCTACGCGACACCGGATCAGATCGAGGCCCTGACCATGGGTGACCGCGTGGGTGTCATCCAGGACGGCAAGGTCGTTGCGATTGGTGCGCCACGGGATCTCTACCGCGCCCCAACCGACACATACGTGGCCAGCATGATCGGCTCACCTCCGATCAATTTTGTAAATGCGACGGCATCCAGCGACGGCC
>CAWUIX010000115.1:0-6849 GCA_963922395.1 uncultured Rhodobacterales bacterium
TCCGAACTGATCATAGAACCCTCCCTTCTGGGCACGCCCTAATTTGGCAGCGGCGCGCCATCGTTATTCAGGGAACTATAGGGACTAATTGGCCATCGTGAAACGGTTCCTGGGTCCGGAGATCCGGGAATCTTGGGTCTAAATGCCTGAGATGGGGCGAAATTCGGCGGGAGCGCGGGAAAACCCGGCGCTCTGTGTTCGCGGGGCGCGTTTCTGCAGCGCCGCAACAGGAGTGTGATTCGGGGGCAACAAAAAACCCCGCGGCCTGGACCGCGGGGTTCTGGTGTTCAGGTGCGGGGCGCTCAGTCGTCTTGCTTGAGCGCTGCGCCGAGAATGTCGCCGAGCGAGGCACCGGAATCCGAAGATCCGTACTGTTGCACGGCTTCTTTCTCTTCCGCGATCTCGCGGGCTTTGATCGAGAGGCCCAGCTTGCGCGTCTTCTGATCGACGTTGGTGACGCGGACGTCGACCTTGTCGCCAACCTGGAAGCGTTCGGGGCGCTGTTCGGCGCGGTCGCGGCTGAGGTCCGAGCGGCGGATGAAGGATTTTGCGCCTTCGTATTCCACTTCGATCCCGCCGTCTTCGATCGCGGTGACCGCAACGGTGATGATCGAGCCGCGCTTCACGCCTTCGGTGACTTCGGTGAAGCTGTCATCGAGCGCCTTGATCGAGAGCGAGATGCGCTCTTTCTCGACATCGACTTCGGTGACAACTGCGTTCACCATGTCGCCCTTGCGGAAGTTCTGGATCGCCTCTTCGCCGCGCTGGTCCCAGCTGATGTCGGAGAGATGAACCATGCCGTCGATGTCGTTGTCGAGGCCGACGAACAGACCGAATTCGGTGATGTTCTTGACCTCGCCTTCGACCGGCGTGCCCTCGGGGTGGCTTTCGGCAAAGACTTCCCACGGGTTGCGCATGGTCTGCTTGAGACCGAGCGACACGCGACGCTTGGCGGTGTCGATTTCGAGCACCATGACGTCGACCTCTTGCGAGGTGGAGACGATCTTGCCGGGGTGGACGTTCTTCTTGGTCCAGCTCATTTCCGAGACGTGGACCAGGCCTTCGACGCCAGCTTCGAGCTCTACAAACGCACCGTAGTCGGTGATGTTCGTGACGCGGCCTTTGTGGACCGATTCCAGCGGGAACTTGGCTTCGACCGAATCCCACGGATCGTCCTGCAGCTGTTTCATGCCGAGGCTGATGCGGTGGGTTTCCTTGTTGATCTTGACGACCTGAACCTTGACGGTTTCGCCGATCGACAGGATCTCGGACGGGTGGTTCACACGGCGCCAGGCCATGTCCGTGACGTGCAGGAGGCCATCGACGCCACCGAGGTCGACGAAGGCGCCGTATTCGGTGATGTTTTTGACCACGCCGTCAACGGCCTGACCTTCAGACAGGTTACCGATGACTTCCGCACGCTGTTCGGCGCGGCTCTCTTCGAGGATTGCGCGGCGGGAGACAACGATGTTGCCCCGGCGACGGTCCATCTTGAGGATCTGGAACGGCTGCTTCAGACCCATGAGCGGGCCTGCGTCGCGCACGGGGCGCACGTCAACCTGCGAGCCGGGAAGGAAGGCCACAGCACCGCCGAGATCGACGGTGAAGCCACCCTTGACGCGGCCGAAGATCGCGCCTTCGACGCGGTTTTCGTCGGCATAGGCCTTTTCGAGGCGGTCCCATGCTTCTTCGCGGCGTGCCTTGTCCCGGCTGATCGAGGCCTCACCGCGCGCATTTTCGATACGGTCGAGATAGACTTCGACGTCGTCGCCAACGGCGATTTCAGGGGCTTCTCCGGGATTGGCGAATTCTTTGAGATCAACGCGGCCTTCCATTTTGTAGCCGACGTCGATGATGGCCTGACCTGCTTCGATTGCGATCACACGGCCTTTGACGACAGAGCCCTCATCGGGGGTGTCGATTTCGAAGCTTTCGTTCAGGAGGGATTCGAATTCCTCCATGGTTGCTTTAGCGAACATGCGTGTTTCGTTTCCTTACATTTCGCTTTGTCTGGCCGGGCGGTTGGGTCCGCCGGTCTTCGGGGTTGGTCCATTGGCGACCGCCTGGATGAAAACGAGAAAGGGCCGGTAGAGACCGACCCTGCTCAAGTCTATGCCATCCGAGGCTTGTAATCGCCGCTTCGACGCGCGGGTCTATAGCCGCACAACGCGATTGTGGCAAGAGCGGAGGTTAGACTTTGGCGATGCCTCGCCGGATGGTATGGTCGTCGTGCATTTTAGCAGGGGGAGTTTTTGGAATGGCACTTGTGTGCGGTGTAAATAAGTTTGGCCCGTATCCAGGCATTGAACGCTGGGGCTACGGTTTCTCGCGAAGGATTGCCACGTCCGATGCCACGGTTAAGGCACGAGCGACATCCGAACAGGCGGTCGTTGATCACATCAGGGCCCAAGGAGAATGCCCGCAGGACGAGCAGAGCGATTGCAGGCACAAATGGCCTGATCCAAAGTATCAAGCCCCGGTTGTGGGCAGGCCAGTGCGAGTCAAGGTTGCAGATGTATGGCGGCATATCGGACTAATTCCGCCATTCGGAAAGATCTTCTCTGCAATTCTGGTCGCATTCTTTGGCAACAGAAGTATCACCGCGGTTCCGGCTCGCGTCCCGTGGTCTTGCGACATTTATTGCACGAATAACCCGAATGCCGCCCCCTGGGATGCTGACCGGGTTCCCTTCTAGGACTCTATCGGTCAGTTTCCGGCGTTCGCGAGGAGGTCGCGATCGGTTCCATTGAAGCGGTTGGCACGAGCCATCGGTCCGGCGGGGCAGAGATCGCCGGGAGCGGACCGGTTTCGGCTAGTCGATCCTTTCACCTGTGAGATCCGGGACAACCCGATGATCCACGGTGAGACGAGAGACATGTCACTGTGTGACTGGCACTTAGGGGTCTTCGCTCGGCTCTATGCGGTGCTTGTGCATCCGGACGCTGTGTGCCGCGAGACGGAGTGTGCGGCGTGTGGCGAGAGGGATGTGTGCCGGTTTGAGGTTTCGGTTTGAGGGTGTTTAACTTCGCCGCGGCGTTTCGAAATTTACTCGGCCTCTTCGGGCGTCATGGCTTCGACCGCGTCCAGCGGCGCGGCGTCTACCCTTTCCAAGAAGGATTGCAGGCTAGCGGCAAGTTCGCCGAGCGCGCCAGAGCGCAGAGCCTCGCGTAGCTCGTGGTATTGGTCACAGACGGCGAGAAAGCGCATGCGGTGGTAATGGAGAAAGACCGGGTCGCGGTCCTCTGCCGGAAGCCGCTTGGAGACCGAATAGTTGAACTCTTCAGAAAGCACCTTGTAGCGCCATCCGTAGCGATACAGGGCCAAAGGTAACGCGACCTGGTCGAGCCAGGGGCGCTTGCCGGCGATCGGTGCGTTCCAGTCGAAGTCCACGGCCGTCTCTTTCCAGGCGTCCGCGAAGCGCAGGCCCTGGCGCGTTTCGCGTTCGGGGACCGCGATGTAGCCGGCGTTGAAGTAGGGGACGAAACTGCGGCGGCGGCCGCGGACGAGGTTGACACGCTCTTCCGGGACCGGGAGCCCAAAATGCGCATAGGCGCGGTCCCAGCGGTCGTTTTTGAAGCCCCAGGTCGGCTTGCCCTCGGGGACGACGGCGATTTCTCCGGTTTCCGGGAGCCCTTGGGGATCGAAGGGCCGACAGGCGATCATGTCGGTGTCCAGGAAGATCGAGATTGAGACATCGCGCGGAAGTGCGAGGGCCAGGATCTTGTTGCCGTGCGGATAGGGCTGTTTCCAAACCTCGTCGCCGGATGGGAGCGGGACGCTTTCCACGCCGTATTGCTGATAGATCCTGTCCAGGTCCGGTAGTCCGGCGCGATCGGTCTGTTCGGAGATGCAGGCAAAGATCCGGGCGTTCGGATTGTGGAGCCTCAGCGATGCGGCGAGCAGAAAGGACTGGAGCGCGAGGCCTTCGCCATCCACGACGAAGACAAATCCAATCTCATCTGCGGTCACGACACCGCCCGGCGTGTTGTGTGATAGTCCAACGGCGCGCCCAGCCGACCCTCCAGGTCGCGACGCCTTGCTTCAGCGACGGCTGGATCCACCGCGTCCCAATCTGCGTCCTGCGCCAGGAAGCCGTGCTGTGTCAGCGCGCGTGAAATCGTTGGGAAATCGAAGGTGCTGTAGACTTCGCGTTTTATGATGCGCCGGCCGGCGATGGAGAAGAAGCCATCGACCGCCTCAATGCAGAGGGGATCAATCCTGGCGAAGGCTCTGAACTGACGGACATAGTCGTTGATGTTTGTCGAGGGGGCGCGATTGAGGATTGCGACCTTGCAGTCGGGCTCGACAACCATGGCCGCAAGGTGAAGCGCCGATCCATCGAGCGCGACGATCGCGCGCGCGGCGCGGTAGCGGGCAATCTGTTCAGCGAGAGGATGCTCCTGGGGGTGAAACACCTCATACCCGTGTTTCTCAAGATGGTTTGCAAGGTCTTCCTCATGGAGGGACACGCCGCGCTTGGCATTCAGCCGACTGCGGGAAATATAAAGACGCTCTGGCCCAGAGGCCGGCGTTGCCGCCGTGAGGCGCGCGCGCATGAAGGCGCGGTATTCCGGGCGTCCTGCGGTCATCTCGCTCACCCCGAAGCCTTGTTCGGGGCAGTCGAGGGACTCAACGCGCACCGGACGCTGCGGCGCCCGGATGTCGAGGTGGCCTGCTCCGATACATTCGAAGAAGCCCCGGGACCCTCGGGTCAATCGCCGCTCCCAGGTGAGCTGCGGCTTCGGGAAATAGAGGATCCCGTCGTAATCGTCGCGCAGATCCAGAGCCCAGAGCCGTGCCGTGGATTCACAGAGGAAATGGCCGAAATGCCCATAGAGCATGCCGCCGAAGAGCCACCGTCCGGGAAGCCTCTCTTCCGGTTCACCTTCCACGGGCTCGGGCGGCACCGTCATGGGCTCGTCCTGAAAACGCCAACAGGTGCCGTCGGCGACAACCGCGCCATGCCGGTTGAAGAGCGCGGCCGCCCGTTTGTACCCGCCTGGCCTTTCGGCTCCCCAGGGCACGACGAGAACGTCACGGTGATTGGGCACCGGTTGCGCAAGCGGTCGTGCGGCATCTGTTGGATGCGGGATTTGCGTCTGCTCTGTCATTCGCCCTTGTCTGGGTGTCCCAGACGTCGTGCCCGTGTTCATCTTTTGTTAAGGAGTGCCACGAAACGGGGTGCGGGCAAAGGCGTTTGCGCAATCGCTTGAGGCGGCGTTGCAGGCATTCTACGGTTCGCCGAACACGCCGCACCTGTGGTGGATTTGGTGCGCGCTGGTAAAGGGGCCGGCATCACGATGGCAAAGGAACTCGCCTGTGCGCTCACGCATGTGCGGCACGAGCACTTCTTCCTCGAGAAATGGATTGCGCACTATGCGCCTGTTGTTGGTCGGGAGAACCTTTTCGTCGTGGTCGATGGAGATGACTGGGAGCCCCGGGTCGATCTGACGGGCATTTCAGTTGAGGTTGTGACCGACGCCCCGCGCCGCCGTATTCGCAATGATCGTTGGGCGGCGAAAGAGATGTCCCGGCGGGCGAATTTCCTGCGCAAGCGGTACCGCTACGTCATCCGGGGGGATGTCGACGAATACGTCGTGGTCGATCCCGAGCGCGGCCAGGACTGGGAGACGGCCCTGACCGCGGTTGACGCGGACGGGTATGTTTTTGCCCTTGGATTTGATGTCGTGCAGAGCGCGCTGGAGGCCGAGGCGCTTGTGCCCGGTGCACCGGTTTTATCGCAGCGGAGGTTCGGGTTCGTCGCGGATCGGTATACGAAGCCGTTTGTGATCGACCGCTGGAACAACTGGGCGGGCGGGGCCCACCGCCTGATCAACCGGCCCGTGAAGATCGACCCGACCTTCGTTCTGTTTCATTTGGCCTTATGCGATGCTGCCTTGGCCGATGCCCGGATGATGGACAGGGGCGGGACCGGTCAGCATAAGTCGTTCGTCCACCATCAGGAGGACCGCAACGCCCTGATCGAACGCGCCAGCGCCCTGGAGCCCATGGACTTTGCCGATGCCCGTGGGATTGCCCTGGCAGAATTTCCCGTCGAGCCAGATGGGAGCGTGGCCAAGCGCCCGCGGCGCGCGACGCATCCTTCTGCCATCGACGAAGGGATTTATGCCCGGGTGCCGGAGCGGTTCACATCGCTTGTCTAGCGTCACCTCGCGCCAGAGGTAATCTGTTACACCCCATCCTATATGATCAGAAGGCGGCAATAGGACCGCCCCTGATCCATGGAGGCGCGTTTGGCGAATACAGCACTTATAACCGGAGCATCGGCGGGGATTGGCAAGGAGCTTGCCCGGCTTCATGCGCGTAAGGGCGGCGATCTTGTCCTGACCGCGCGGCGGGCCGAGGCGCTTGAGGCGTTGAAGGCGGAGCTTGAGGAGGCGGAGAAGGTGACGGTCCATGTCTTCCCCCTCGACCTTGGGGCCGCGGGGGCGGCGGACAAGCTCTATGAGGACGTGACGGCGGCGGGGATTGAGGTTGATATTCTGATCAACAATGCCGGTTTCGGAGGGCATGGCCTTCACATTGAGCGGGATCTCGCGGAAGAGCAGGCGATGATCGACCTGAATGTGAAGGCTCTGGTGACGCTGACCCAACGGTTCGGGAAGGATATGGCCGCGCGCGGCAATGGGCGGATCCTGAATGTGGGGTCGACGGCGGGGTTTGTGCCCGGGCCCTTGCAGGCGATTTATTTCGCGACGAAGGCGTTTGTGAACTCCTACAGCCAGGCGGTGGATCACGAGTTGAGAGACAAGGGTGTCACCTGCACAGTTCTTGCGCCGGGCTATGTCGAAACCGAGTTTGCGAAGGCGGCGAACCTGGAAGGCACGC
>CAWUIX010000116.1:0-6848 GCA_963922395.1 uncultured Rhodobacterales bacterium
GATCACGTCCATAATCAGGCGCTCATAGGCGTCGGGGACATCTTCGCCGTCCGCGCCGAGAACGTCGGCGAATGTCATGTCGAGTGGCACGTTTACGAGGCGCATACCGCCTGGGCCCGGCTCCTTGATCGTAACCATCAGGTCCATGCCTTCGTTCGGCTGGAGGCGAATGGTCAGTTCGTTCGCGTTCGAGCCGGCGTCCTCGTCAAAGATCGAGTGTGGTGGCTCCTTGAAACGCACCACGATCTCGGACACCCGCGCTTTCATGCGCTTGCCGGTGCGGAGGTAAAAGGGCGTCCCGTTCCAACGCCAGTTTTCGATGTCGATCTTCATTGCGATGAAGCTTTCGGTTGTCGAAGACGGGTTTTCGGCCTCATCCACATATGAGGGTGCATCGCCGTCCGCGCTGTATTGTCCGCGGACCAGATCGCCGTTCGTGATCGGCTGTAATGCCCTGATCACCTTCAGCTTTTCGTCACGAACGGCATCCGGGCTAAACTTCGACGGCGGTTCCATGGCGGTCAGGCACAGAAGCTGCATCAGGTGGTTCTGAACCATGTCCCGCATGGCGCCCGAGCGGTCGTAATATTCACCTCGCCCCCCGACGCCGACGGTTTCGGCGACCGTGATCTGGACGTGGTCGATGTATTGGGCGTTCCACAAAGGCTCGAACAGAATATTGCCGAAACGGACGGCCATCAGGTTCTGGACCGTCTCTTTGCCGAGGTAATGGTCGATCCGGTAGATCTGATCTTCGTCGAAGTACTTGGCGAGCGACGCGTTCAGTTCACGCGCGGAGTCGAGATCATGGCCGAAGGGTTTTTCCACCACGATGCGGCAGTTCTTGCCTGCGATGCCATTTGAATGAAGGCGCTCCGCTAATGGTCCGAAGAGAGACGGACCTACCGAGAAATAGTAGGCCTTTACCACTTCTTTTCGGACGAGCTTTGCAAGTGCGCGCCAGCCCGCCTTGCCGGTCGCATCGATCGCAACGTATTCAATGCTCTCCAGAAAAGCGGCCACGTGCGCCTTGCTCTTCTGACTCTCTGGCATGAACTCTGCCAGCGCATCACCGATCATTTTCCGGTAGTCCCCCACGTCGAGGTCCGACCGGGCGGCGCCGATGATCCTTGCGTCTGCGGGCATCTGACCGGCGCAATACCGGCGGAACAAACCTGGAAGGATCTTCCGGCGCGCGAGGTCGCCGGTGCCGCCGAAAATCACGAGGTCAAACGGATCTACGGGTATGATGCGCGACGCCATGGGAACCTGCCGTACTTCAGTTGTTAGCGCTAACGATGGCGCCTTCTTACGCCGCTCTGCAGCATGTGTCTAGCATGAGGATCATCCTTCACAACTGTGTCAAACGGCGTCCGGGCACTGGTTCTTTCATCAGACCCGTATTACCCCTTGAGGAACAACGAAAAAGAGACCCTCGATGAAAGATCACGCGTCTGGGAATCCTCCCTACGGAAAGTTTGAGCATCCTGCCATTACGGCCAAGGGGGAAGAACGCGCGCGGGTCGCGCTGACGCATCCCGAGACGCTTTGGTTCAACACCGGGACGTTGTGCAACATTGAGTGTGTGAACTGCTATATCGAGTCCTCTCCCAAGAATGACAGGTTGGTCTATCTCACGGTTTCCGAGGTGGTGGACTTCCTGGACCAGCTTGAAGACCGGAAGTGGAGCGTGCGCGAGATCGGGTTCACGGGCGGCGAACCGTTCATGAACCCGGACATGATCGAGATGGCCGAAGTATCGCTCGCCCGGGGTTACGAGGTGCTTATCCTCACGAACGCGATGCGGCCGATGATGCGCAAAACGATGCGTGCAGGACTTGAGCGTCTGGTTGCAACCTACCGAAATCGTTTGACGCTTCGGGTGTCGATGGACCACTGGTCCCCGATCCGTCACGACGAGGAGCGTGGTGCCGGCAGCTTTGAGAAGACCCTTGTGGGGATGCGCTGGCTGCGCGATGCGGGCATTCGCATGGCCGTGGCGGGCCGGGCGCTTTGGCACGAGAGCGATGAAACCGCGCGGGCCGGATATGCGGATCTTTACAAGACCGAAGGCTTTGAGATCGACGCCTATGATCCGGGACAGACTGTGCTCTTTCCCGAGATGGATGCGACGGCCGATGTTCCCGAGATAACAACAGCTTGCTGGGGCATCCTCAACAAGTCTCCATCTGCTGTGATGTGCTCCTCCTCGCGCATGGTGATCAAGCGCAAGGGGGCGGAGGCGCCGTCGGTGGTGGCGTGCACGCTTCTGCCCTATGACGCGCAGTTTGAGCTGGGCCAGACCTTGGCTGAGGCTGAGGGAAATGTTTCGCTCAATCATCCGCATTGTGCGAAATTCTGCGTTCTTGGCGGGGCGAGTTGCTCTGCCTAAGACGTACCGTACCCGGCGTTTACTTTTACTCTGGTAGAGGGCGAAATCCGCCGCACAGCGCGTACACCGCCTGTACACAGGCCGTGCACTGAATCGGCACTTCAGAAACGTTAGGAAACGTAAACAAGGTCTGAAGGGAGGATAACCCTCCCCTCACTGTCACGCGTGCTGGAGCTGTTCCAGGGTCTTGCGGTAGCCACCGCTCGCCACAAACTCAATCTCAGTCCCCTGAGATTTCCGGTCGAGCGCTTCGTTGCGATACGGGAACCGTCCAAACTTGCGAATAACCTCACGATGGACCTTGGCGTGGATCAGATTGTCCTCACCCGTCTGAGGCATCCGGGTGTGGACCAGGCGCACACAGCGTTCCTGATCGACGAGGCATTCCGAATGCATCAGCGGCATGTAGAAGAACTGCCGCGCCGGTTCATCGATCCGCATGTCCCAACCTTTGGCGATCGCGGTCTTTGCGGCTTCGAGCGCAATCGCGTCAGTGGCGAAGGCTTTCGCGGTTCCGCGGTACATATTCCGCGGGAACTGATCCGTCAGAATGATGTAGGCCAACGTGCCGCTGGGGTAGGTCAGCCAGAGGGACAGCGCCCCTTCAGCGGCCTTCTGCCAGAGATCTTCGAATTTCTGCTTAACTTCTGCGTCGAGGTCGTCGCCGCCTTTGTACCAGCCTTTTGGCCCAACCTCGTCCAGCCAATAGGCCAGTACGTCATCTGGGGTCATCGTACCCACTCACCTTTCCGCCTGCTCGGACTCATTTTTTCGAATCGTTACAACAATTTATGCAAAGCTCAACTCGACGCCTCGCGAGAGGTTTCATTTGTTGCTGAATCGCTCACGTTTTCATCGCTGCTCTCGGCGTAAAGCTCCTGAGCGAGCTGAGTTGCGACGGGAGAGGCCACGGGCGTAATGGGTGCGTACCGCCCTGTATCTTCGACCGAAACCACCGATGGACGGCGGCCCATGCGCCAGACCGCGTAGGCCGAGAGGCCCAGCATGATGATGGCGAGAAACAACCAGAAGCCCCAGGGGCCGACTGTTTCCATAATCCAACCAATGAGGAGCGGACCCGCGATGGCGCCGATGCCGTTGACGAAGATGAGCGCGCCCGAGGCGCCCGCCATCTGCTCGGAATCGAGGTAGTCGTTCACGTAGGCGATTAGCAGGGCGTAGATCGGGTTTGCGGTCCCGCCGACAAGGAAGGCAACCACCAGAAGGATTGGATAGGACCCGCCGAAGGCCGCACCAATGAGCGCTGCGACGCCGCAGGCCGCGGAGACGCCGAGAATCAGCAGGCGTCGGTCCATCCGGTCAGAGATCCAGCCGATCGGGTACTGAAGGATCAGACCACCGGTGTAGATCAAGGCGACGAAGAGCGAGATCTGACCAACGCTGTACCCTGCCTCAGTCCCGTAGACGGCGGACATACCGAACATGGCGGAGAAGGCGCCGCCGATGACAAAGGCGCCCACGCAGCCAAGGGGCGAGATTCGGAAGATCTCGACGATCCCCATGGATTTGGTTGTCTCGAAGGCGGGAGTCGGTGTGATGGAAAGCAGGATCGGGGCGAAGGCAATTGAGACGAGAACCGAGGGGATGACGAAGAGGATAAAGCCAGAGGGGTCCCCGAGGGCGACGAGGCCCTGCGCGGAGATGATCCCGGCCATCTGGACGATCAGGTAGAGCGAGAGCGCCTTTCCCCTGTTTTGGTTGTCGACCGCGTTGTTGAGCCAGCTTTCAGCGGTGACGTAGATGCCGGAGAAACAGAAGCCGATCAGGACACGCAGAGCGATCCAGACCCAGGGATCCGCAATCGTTGGAAAAAGGATCAGGACGGCAGAGGTGAACGAGCCTAGGGCCGCGAAGACACGCACATGTCCGACGCGTTGGATGAGCTTTGGTGTCATCCGGGAGCCGCCGAAGAAGCCCAGGAAATAGGCCGACATCACAAGGGACATCTCGAAAGTAGAGAAACCCTCGATACCGCCACGGATGCCCAGAACGGTGCCCTGGATGCCGTTTCCGACCATCATCAGGAGGATCCCGAGGAGGAGCGCCCATGAGGAACTAAGGACCTGAATCATTTACGTGCGCCCTGCCTAGGTGAGTTCCGGGTAACAGGTCGCATTTGCCCTGTCCGGTGCATTTTCGACAAAGGTCTGTCGCGTTCAGGCGTCCGGGAAAAGAAGCGAGGCATCGCCGTAGGAGAAGAAGCGATAGTTTTCGCGGACGGCGTGGTCGTAGATCCCCATGATCCGGTCCCGCCCCATGAGCGCCGCGACGAGCATCATCAGGGTCGATTTGGGCAGGTGGAAGTTGGTCATCAGGGCGTCGGCGATGCGGAACTGAAAGCCCGGCGTGATGAAGATGTCGGTTTCGCCTGTCCACGGGGCGAGGGAACGGTCAGCGCGGGCCGCGCTCTCGATCAAGCGGAGGGCTGTTGTGCCAACCGGGATGATCCGACCCCCGGCGGCGCGGGTTGCGTTTATCTCTTCCGCGGCTTCGAGAGAGATCTGGCCCCATTCGGCGTGCATCTTGTGGTCGGCAATGTCGTCGACCTTCACCGGGAGGAAGGTCCCTGCCCCCACGTGCAGCGTGACATGGGTGAAGGTGACGCCGCGCGCCTTGAGGGCTTGGAGGAGCGGATCATCGAAGTGGAGGCTGGCGGTGGGCGCGGCGACGGCGCCCTGATGTTTGGCCCAGACCGTTTGGTAGTCGGTTTTGTCCTGGGCGTCGGCTTTGCGGCGTGCTTCGATATAAGGCGGGAGGGGCATGGCGCCGGCCTCGGCCAAAGCCGCGTCGAAGGCCGCGCCTTCGAGGTTGAACGCAAGCGTCGCCTGCCCGTCGGAGCGGGAGAGAACAGTTGCGGTGAGGCCCGCTGGGAGGGTGATCTCTTCGCCGTCGCGGACTTTCTTCAGTGGCTTCAGAAGCGCGCGCCAGTGGCCTTCGGGTGTTGGCGAGAGGAGCGTGATCTCGATGCGTGCACCCTCTCCTCCTTGCCTGTGGCGCAGCCCTGAGAGCCGGGCCGGGATGACCTCCGTATCGTTCAGCACTAGACGGTCGCCGGGCTCCAATTCCATGGGTAGGTCGGTGACGCGGCGATCCGCGATGCTGTCGCCGCGGGCCACCAAAAGACGGGCGGAGGAGCGCGGAACTGCGGGACGCGTGGCGATGAGCTGCTCGGGCAGGTCGAAATCGAAATCGGAGAGTTTCATTTGGCGTCAGGGTGCTTCGTCGGGGGGCGGTCGGCGGAAGATCTCGCGGAATGCGCCCGGGGTCAGGATCGACAGGGGGTTCACCGAGATCCCCGGATTGTCGGCGTTGCCCCTCATGCGGAAGGTGAAGCCAAAGAGCCCTTCGCCGCGGCGGGTGAAGATCGAGCCGATCGAGTTCAGCACGTAAATGGGGGAGATGACGCCTTGCATATCGAGCTGCTTGGACCCGATCGCGTAGGTGCCGTCAAGGGAGACGCCGAGGGAGGCGCCGACGGCCGCGCCCCGGTCGAGGACGAGGGTGTCGGGGAGGAGCCGGAACTCCGCCTCGATGGTGTCAAAGAGGATGCCGGGGCCTTGAAGCTGGTCGAGAATGCCGACGATGGAGACGGCGTCGAGCATGTCGACGAGGACCGGCTGGTCGCCGAGCCGCGCCTGTTCGATGTTCAGCCTGCCGTCGAACCCCACGCCTTCGGGGCGGGGGGCTAGGACGAGATCGAAACTGCCGTCATCGAGGGATTGGAAGAGGTTTGCGTCGCGCAGGATGTTGCCGGCGTTATCTCCCTGGATACGGATGGCGGTGCGTCCGCGTTGCGGGACGAGGCGACCGACGACCGGTGTGCCGCCGTTCACCTGCGCCTGGAATGTCCCGTCGAGGCCAGAGCTGGAGACGACGCTTGCGCGGACATTCGTGGCAGCAATGTTTTCAGTGATCTGCAGGCGGTCAAGGGTGAGTTCCAGCGGCAGGGGATCTCCTGCCCCCGAGCTGTCGGGACGCCGTCGGAGGTCTGCGGTTCCGCTTTCTACCCGGATGAGGGGTGTCTGCCCTGCCCCGCGGGATTCGATCACTGCCGCGACATCGAGCCAATTGCCGGCAGCGAGGCGGGAGAGTTCAGCTGCCTGGAAGGCCCCGCCTTCCGCGAGCACAATCCGGCCCTCTGCCTCAAGGCCGAGCGTATCAAGCGACACCTGGTCGATGCTGGGCGATTCCCCCAGCGTTCCGGTCACGTTGAGTGATCCGAGCGTGCCTGCGGACTTGGTGAAACCCAGCGGCGGAATGCGGATCGTTAGTCCACCCAGATCTGACGTCAGGTTGAACTCCGGGGGCACACCATCGGCGACTTCCAGCCGCATCTCCGCGGGTGCTTCGCCGCCGAAGGTGCCGGGCGGCAGGGAGATTCCGAACGTGGTCAGGAAGGCGTTTGAGAGGGGGATGGCGCCGGTGATTTCCACCG
>CAWUIX010000117.1:0-6847 GCA_963922395.1 uncultured Rhodobacterales bacterium
TCAAGGCGGCGGATCTACACCGAAGCGGCAGGATAACGCTAATTATATGAAATTCCTGTCTAAAGCTCTAAGGCTCTGAAACAAAAGGACCGCGCGAGGCTCCAAAAGCCTCCATTGTTTCTGACATCCATAGGAATGCTTATTTGAAGACAATCGGTTTCTTACCGGTACTTGGCACGCGTGGATCCCCCAATGGCTTGAATCCGTGCACTCAGGTCGCGGGGTTCGCCAGGTCAGTGGTCAGGGCAGCACCACTTCGTCGAAGGTTGTGTTGTGCGCGGGCAATGTTTGGCGAATTTGGAATCGTCCTGCGGCAACCAAAGCGCTCAATCCGGGCATTCCCGTTTCAGCGTATACACGACGCCCGTCTTCAAGGGCCTGGGCGATCAGTTCCGGATCCGGCTTCTGCTCCCTAAAGTCGATAATTGCGAGAAATGCGTCAGGGCGTTCGATCAGCCCCGTCAGTGTTTCCGGGCGCCCATAGATCAGAAGTGGCCCCGGCAAATCTTGGACTGCGGTCGCAATGTTGAGTTTTGCTGTGCGCGATGCCTGTCCCAGACGGTGATCGCCCAGCGGGCCAATTGCGAGAGCGAAGCCCAATGATGCCATTACCAAAACCGAAGCGCCTTTGCGCGCAAGATGCGTTGGCTCAGTTCGAAGCGCGGCAATTGCGCAGGCTATGAGGGTCAGAGTGAACATCATCAACGCAAGCGGTTGATGTGCCGCGATCAAGCTGGTTGCAGAAGCTTCAGACAAAGCAAAAACGGCAAAGAGACCGACCACAAAGGACAGCAAAAGAGCGCGCTTCGAGATCTCGGTTCCTTGGGTAAGCGACTTGATCCCTTCCGCGCCGAGGACCGCGATGATCGGAAGAAGCGGAAGCAGATAACGCATGTTGAGGCTTAGCCCGCCGTGCCACTCTTTCAGGACAAAGGGCGCGGACCAGATCACCAGGATAAGGCCAGCAAAGGCGTGCCAGCGCCATTTCGCGCGATCCCGGCAGATGAGCACGATGGCCAACACACCGAGCCAAGGCAGGCTTTGACCAAGGGACTTCTTCGGAAACCCCCAAAAGAGACGCGTGGCGCTCCCCTCCGGCTCTACGCCCAAGCGGCTATCCGTCACTTTGGTCATATCGAAGAAGAGCGGATAGGCATTATCGATCAGTCCCAGGATCGCCTGACGTCCTTGCGGCAGCGCAAGAAGGGCGAGGGCGACGACTCCAACCATTCCCCCGAACATCCGGCGCGACGGACGCCACTCAATGACCCGAAACGCAAGAATGCCTAGTGCTCCTGCCGCCACAGCGATTCCAATCGGCCAATAGCCTGCAATGCTTACAGATCCGCCGCCGCTCAGACCGTAGGACAAGGGATTAAATGTCCCGAACTTCTGCACATTGGCCCAGCTCATCACGGCAACTGGACCCAAGACGCCCAGCGCACCTCCCAGGCTCACCAGCAGCGGGGCCCGTGCGGCCAGAAGGATGAATATGCCGATAGCGGGTAGAACCAGCCCGACATCGATCCGAAACAGCAGCCCCATGCCAACTGCTACGCCCGCGACAAGCGCTCGGGAAAATGCTGGTCGTCCGGAAAGTTCGGCGGCATCAAGCGTGAGGAGGACAGCTGTGGCTACGGACGCGGTCGCAACGGCGTGCGGCCAGACGCCATAGGCGTACTCGATAAAGAACGTGCACGCGAAAAGCATGAATGCGGAACCGACGGCGGTAAACTCGTCCCCGGTCACTCGGCGTGCGAGGCGGTAGGTGATCCACAAGGTGAACCCGGCCGCGGCCGCATTCAGCAGGATCAAACCCCGCAACCCGGCCAACGCGTACAGCGGAGCGCCGAAGATGGCGGTTCCAGGCGGGTACTGCGGAACAGGGCCGCTGGCACCCTCACGCATGAACCACAAAAGAAGGTCATTCGAACGGTATCGATCCCACCCGTTCTCAACGACAAAGGTACCGGTCTCCGCCACAGCGCGGGCTCCCAGCAGATAAATGACTTCGTCGATAGTGAAAGCACCGGCAGTGACAAAGAACGCGCCTACAATGACGAGGAACCCGACAGAGACGATCCAAACCTCGAACCGCGCCTCTGCCGCACTGTCAGGTGCTTTGCGCCCGTTGCCGATACTCATTGCTTTGCCCATGCCCACGTCGGATCGCTCTTGATGCTGGAGCTGCCTCGCGGGCTACATGACACTCAAACGTGGCAACAATCAGGCAATATGCAAAGCTATTGTTGCGCATTCACGATGCCTTTGTTCCGCGTGCCCGCAGCGGCAGACTATTCGGGCCTCGATCCTTTCGGCGAGCTAGGTCCCGGCTTCCCGCCATTTCCCAAGTGCTGACACTTTGGGGCCGCAATCGGAGCAGATACTGGCACAAACCAAACAATTTCGGGCTGATGGGTATGGGTGTCGTCGAGCAGAATATCATGAAGCGCTTCGCAAAGACGTCGCAGCGCAAACTGATCATTCAAATCCCGTGTCACAACGAAGAGGACCAGCTGCCAGAAACGCTGGCTGATCTTCCTCGCGAGGTGGACGGATTTGACGTCGTCGAGTGGCTGATCATCGATGACGGATCGACCGACCGGACCGTCGAGGTCGCGCTCGAAAACGGTGTGGACCACATCGTGCGGCTGCCCCACAATCAGGGCCTCGCAACGGCATTCATGAAAGGCCTAGAAGCGGGGGTGAAGCTCGGCGCAGACGTCATCGTCAACACCGATGGGGACAATCAGTATTCGGCCAAGAACATCCCCGACCTGACAGCACCCGTCCTTGATGGAACCGCTCAGATCGTCGTCGGCGCCCGACCGATCTCGTCAATCGAACATTTCTCTCCTGTAAAGCGCGCTCTTCAAAAACTTGGCAGCTTGATGGTCCGCATGGCCAGCAACACCGATGTCGAGGACGCGCCGTCGGGGTTCCGCGCCATCCACCGGGACGCGGCCATGCGCCTCTACGTGTTCGGCGCCTACACCTACACGCTCGAAACCATCATCCAGGCGGGTCGCCAGGGGATTCCGATCGCCAGTGTGCCGGTCGAGGTCAACGCCCCGACCCGAGAGTCGCGCCTGATCAAGTCCATTCCGCAGTACATCCAGCGTTCCATCGTGACGATGTTCCGGATCCTGGTGCTCTACAAGCCACTCAAGATCTTCACGCTGATGGCGGCGATAACAGCGCTGCCTGGCATCGCGGCCTTCGTTCGCTTCCTGGTCCTCTACGCGGCCGGACAAGGGCAGGGGAACGTCCAATCGCTGGTCATCGGAGCTGCCCTGATCGGTGTGAGCGCGATCTTCTTCATGGGCGGATTGCTGGCCGATCTGATCGCAGCGAACCGGACACTTCTGGCCGAGATCCGGTCGCGCCAGATCCAGTCAGAGATTGATCGCCTGACCTGATCCTTAACGGGCGAGGACAACGTCTTCTTGAATGTTGAGCGCGTCTTCCGCTGCGCGCACGCAGTAGTCCGCCACATCCGCGCGAGAGATCAGGCCGTTCCGCCAGTCGCCCGGATCCGCCATCACGCGGTACCGCCCGGTGGCCTTGTTGTTGGTCAGAATGACGGGTCGCACAATTGTCCAGTCGAGATCGGTTGCACGGATCATTTCTTCCTGCCGGTCCTTGTCGGCATAGGGCTTTCCAAGGACCGCCTTGTGTCCGATCCGTTCCAGTGCGCTCATCGCCGCGCGACTTCGCCCGGCACCGAACCCTGTCACGGCAATCAACCGACGCGGTCCCGACGCCTGCATGGCCGCCAGAAGGATCCGCGTACTGTCGGAAAAAAGTGTTACTTCCTGCCACAGCATTGCGACGCTTTCCTTGATCCCCAAGGCATAGATCACCGCATCGACCCCTTCGAGCGCACGGGCGACATCCGCCTCGGACAGCGCGTCTCCGGGGAACGGCTCCAGCAGTTCTTGAGCGTCCAAGTTACCCGCACTCCGCGACATCGCACGCACGCGATGCCCCTTGGCAATCGCAGTTTCTCTGACCTTCGCGCCGATCCCGCTTGTCGCGCCCATGACAAGGATGTGCATGCCGACCCACCTCATAAGAAAGAACCTCGTTCGACAAACATGTGGGTCCGTGTTCGGTCCCGGCCAGTGCAAGTTGGGCATTCCGCGACATTCTGTGATGTGCAGACACCGCACCGGGGGAGATTGACCCCTCGGAAACCGGATTGTCGCTGTTTTCTTGCGGGACCGGTGCCATGCGTTCAAGATAGCGCAGGGGCAAACCGCAAAAGCGGGCGAAAGACCATGAGCAGCAAGCTGAAGGTTTCAGTCTTTGCAAGCCGTCCGGCCATCTCCGGGCGCAGGTTCGCCGCATGCTAGGCAAGGCGACATGGGCCATCGGATTGGCCGTTACCATGCTGATGCTCATCCTTTACGCGGTTGCGCCCCGTTCGCTGGAGCAGGTGTCGGGCGCTGTGCTTGACACGTATCAGCGCGCCGCGCCCCGGTTGCCACATCCCGAAACCCCGGTTCACGTCATCGACATTGATGAAGCCTCTCTGTCGGAGCTCGGCCAATGGCCATGGCCCAGAACTTACCTGGCTGAACTCACCGATCGGCTGTTCGCGCTGGGCGCTGTGGCGATTGGCTATGACATCCTGTTTGCTGAGCCGGACCGAACGTCGCCTGATGCCGTCATCACAAACTTGTCGCGGTTCAGCGGTTTGCCGGAAGACGTCGCCTCAACTTTACAGACTTTTCCCGATCATGACGCAGCTTTCGCCGCGTCGCTTGCACAAGGTCCGACAGTTCTGGCTGTCGCAGGTGCTCGAACGGGGGAGGTTTTGGCCCCGAAGGCCGGGGTTGCTCACACGGGTCGCCTTCCGCTCGATGTCCTGACGAAATTCGGCGGAGCCCTGTCTCCCCTCGAAGACCTTTATGCCTCGGCGACGGGTTTTGGAGCAATCAGCCTGAGCTCCGGGGCGGACGGGATTACCCGGACGGTCCCGATGGTCGCCGTCTATGACGGCCAGATCATACCAGCTTTCACAGCAGAGCTTCTGCGCGTGGCGCAAGGGGCCGGCGGCCACATCCTCAGCACCACCGAAGCGTCGGGCGAGGCCTCGGGCGGCACCGCACGCCCCGTCGCGATGCGCACAGGCGCGCTTACTTATCCGCTGGATGGCGAGGGCCATTTCCGCATCCATTTCTCGTTACCGGCCGAAGGACGCGTTACCTCCGCCCACGAGCTCCTGTCGCCAGAGTTTGACTACGATACCTTCCGTGAACGCATCGAAGGCAAGATCGTCCTCGTCGGATCGAGCGCTCAGGCGCTCTTCGATATCCGTGCCACGCCCTTGGCTCCAGAGGTGCCCGGCGTGCTCCTCCACGCCGAGATTATCGAACAGATCATCGAGGGTGATTTTCTCGTCCGCCCGGATTGGAGCCGAGGTCTAGAGGTTGTCTTGATCGTCGTCATTGGTCTCAGCGTGACGATATGCGCCGCACTGGATCGGCCGCTCCTGGGACTTGCCGCAGCGCTGTTCTCCGTCGCCGCGCTCTTGATATGGGGCTGGCTCGCCTTTTTGCGGAACGGTCTTCTGATCGATCCTGTGGTGCCGGGGCTGACGGCTCTCGCGGTGTATTTGCCGGCGACGACGATGAGTGTCTTCGGAAAAGAACGTGCGCGTGCAGCGATCCGGGATCGCTTTGGCTACTTCCTGCCGAAACAAGTCATTGACGATATCGCCACCAACCCAGAGCGGGCGCTGTCGCCCACAGGCGTCGAGCGCGACATATCCGTCATGTTCGTCGATATGCGCGGGTTCACGACCATAACCGAGTCCATGTCGCCAGAGGATGTGGTGCGTCTCCTGAACATATATCTGAGTGCGATCTCGGAGGCGCTCGTCGACTACGGCGCGACGATCGACAAGTTCATCGGGGATGCCACAATGGCCTTCTGGAACGCGCCCATCGAGACCGAGGAGCATGCGGAGCGCGCCGTTCAGGCGATCTTCGCCGTTGAGGCTGCGGCTGGCCGGGCCAACGATCAACTCCGCGCAGCGGGCTTGCCCGAGGTTGAAACGCGCATTGGTGTGAACACGGGCAGCGCCTTCGTCGGGCTCATGGGGTCGCGCGAACGCTACAACTACTCATGTGTCGGTGACACTGTAACGCTCGCCGCGCGGCTAGAAGGACTCACCCGGACCTACGGCACAAAGAATCTTGTCGGCGAAGACACGGTCAAAGCGGTGCCGAACGGCGTGCGGGCCATCGCGATTGATGATGTGATTGTAAAGGGACGCCGCGGCGCGGTGACGGCTTACACGATCCTTCGGGATAGCCAACAGGCGCGCACGCTACATGCTGCAATTTCCGCGCTTAGAGAGAGCATGGCATTGGGGGCTTGGGACGCGGCCCATGAGGCTGTTGAAACTTTGGCCGCCTTGGAAATCAGTGCGCTCGATGTGGCGACGCTATCGGCATTCTACCGCGACCGGATCGAGCAATCGAGAACGGTCGCGGTCGTGGGAATGCCATTCAAGGCGCGTCGAAAGCGATAACGGTTCTTTATCTGCTAGAGGCTGCTTCGCCTAACGACCCAAAAGCCTCTTAGTTGTTGCCGTTCCCGTTTCCGTTGCCATTACCATTTCCATTCATAGCAGAAAAAGGCTTGGCAGAATTTGTATCTACAAATTCAATCAAGGATTCTATACTCTTGAACACAGTAAACTCATCTGGAATAGCATCAGGCTGATTGATAATTTGGTAACCAGAGAGAATTACCTGCTCATGGGTACACATATCTTTCATCTTTTGCATAAATCCACCCAGCTCATCTCCAGAAGGATAACTGGTGATGATGGATA
>CAWUIX010000118.1:0-6846 GCA_963922395.1 uncultured Rhodobacterales bacterium
CGAATGCCTTCTGCCCATTCCGCCAGGTGCGCCTCAGATCCATCCCGGATCCTCGGTTTCATACAATGATCGACGACCACACGCATGTCAGGGTAGCGCATCAGAAGAGCGTAGAAATTATCCAGATGCTGCGGATATCCCAGCGCATCAAACGTCAGATCTAGATCGATCACTGCCTGATAGCCCCACTGCACTTTGTCGCGATGCATCCAATCCACATCCGGGATATCCTGGATCATAGGGCGCACGCCCTTGAACTTCGGGTGCTTCGCCAACCGCTCCAGTGTTTGAAGTGCCTCACGCTGCTCAAAATCGACCCATCCGACCACGCCCGCAATCCATGGCGTCGCATCTGCCATGCCAAGCATGTACTCGGTTTCTTCCACCGTGGCGGCCGCCTGGACAAGAACTGTGGCATCGATCCCATGCCTGTCGAGCGTGCCCTTCAGGTCATCGGGAGCGTAGCTCCGATATAGCGTGGCATTGTCCGCAGACATCCAGTGGTAATCACCGCGGGATGGCTGCCAGAAGTGCTGATGTGCATCTATCTTCACACTGGACCTCCCACTGGCGCATCCTCGCGCAAGAGCCCTTCACTCTTCAAATCCGCCCAAAGCGCAGCCGGAATCTCAGCGCGCGCTGCAGAAAGATTTGACTCCATCTCCGTGGTTCCCTGCCCCCCCGGAATGATCGACACGACGGTAGGATGGCACAACGGAAATTGGAAAGCCGCGTCAACCAAGCGAACCCCATGCCGATCGCAAACGCTCTGAATCTGCGACACCCGCTCCAGGATCTCATCCGGCGCAGGATCATAGTTGTAAAACGCACCCGGCCGGGCCCCTGTCGCAAGAACCCCCGAGTTGTAGGGCCCACCAATCACAATGCCGATCCCGCGCGCTTCGCATAGCGGAAGCATCGTCTCCAAGGCTTCCTGCTCCAAGAGAGTATAGCGCCCTGCCAACAAGAAGAGATCAAAGTCGCCGCGTTCCGCCATCCACTGACACGGCTGCCATTCATTTACTCCAGCACCGAAGGCCGTGATCACCCCCTGATCGCGAAGCTCGATAAGTGCCTTGTAACCTCCAGACATGAGCTCATTGAGCTTAGGTTCCAGATCCGCCCAGGATCCGTGATTGAAGACGTCGAGATCATGGGCATACAGGATATCGATCCGGTGAATTCCCAAACGTTCCAGGGAAAACTCCAGCGATCGCATCACGCCATCATACGTATAATCGTAAACCTCATTGCGCGCCGGGACATCGAACCACTTCCCAAAGCCGTCTCTGGTCTCCGGTGTCGCCGCCTTCAGAAGCCGACCAATCTTCGTGGAAAGCACGTATTCATCGCGGGGTTTGTCCCGCAAAAACCGATTGAGCCGCGTCTCAGACAGACCAAGCCCGTAGAGTGGCGCAGTATCAAAATACCGAACACCAGCGTCCCACGCCGCATTCAAAATTGCGTCGGCTTCTTCATCGGAAATGGCTTTATAAAGATTGCCCAGTGGTGCGGTCCCAAACCCAAGTTCCGTAAAGGTCAGGCCACCATTGCCGATCCTGTCCCAGGATCGCGTTTTGAGTTTCATGGCGCCCCCCCACTCTCAGTCCAGGCTGACATGCTAGAATGAATTGGGGGGTGTCGGCTAGATCTTGAATAACCGCGACAGAAGATCTGAGGCAGGGACATGCAAGAACGCAAAAGGGGTGTTGGTGGATTGAAACGACACCGCGCAGTGGTGGATTACTGGGTTCGCACCTTTCTGATGAAGCGACCCAGACAGGCTTCCACTCTGCGATGGCCTCTGAGGTCAGGCTTTATACGTTGGGCCCCAATGGACCGAGACGTCTTTGCATCGTCTACTACAGCCTTAGACTTTCGGATCGGGATTCTCCGTATGCCCGTCAACCGCGATGATCTGGCCGGAAACGAGCCGCGCGGCCGGAGACGCCAGGAACACTGCCATCGCGGCAATGTCTTCTCCTGTTACGAAGCTGCGCATCGAGGTACCTGAGGTATAGCCATCGCGGATCGCCCCGGGTGACACTCCTTTCGCTTCGGCTTCCCGCTCAATCACGCCATCCATACGGGGCCCCTCCACAGCACCCGGACAAATGGAGTTTGCTCGCACACCAAACGGCCCAAGCTCCATAGCGACCGTCTTCATCAATCCGTTCACCGCCCACTTAGCCGCCGCATAAGGTGCACGGTTCGGATATCCGTACTGCCCAGCCGTCGAAGACGTGAAAATCATGGCGCCAGTCCCAGCGACTTTCATCATTGGTGCGGCATGCTTCGCACACAGGAACGCCCCATCCAGCGTGACCGCAACACAGGTCCGCCAACCGTCCAGAGGCTGGTCTTCTAAGGGCGCCGTCGGCCCGGCAATCCCCGCATTCGCGCAGAGAACATCCAGACTGCCCCAAGCCTCTTCGATTTCCCCAAAGAGGTCTGCTACCTCCGCTTCAACCGAAGCATCAACATGGGACGCGCGCATGCCTTCGACTTGGCCAAGGGCGACCTCGTCGAGGTCGGCGACCCACACATCCGCCCCCGTCTCCCGGAACGCCCGCGCCATAGCTAGGCCAATCCCCGAAGCACCCGCCGTAATAAGCACCCGTTGAGACATCCTTAGTTCACTTTCTCATTTCCCGTCTCGTCCTCGAACTCATTTCGGAACCAAGGCGCACAAGCCTCTCGATCCCCTGACGACCGCCTACATTGCAGACGAGTTCTGGCGTCACGTTAGGAGTGAAGCGATCGAGCGAAAAGGGATTTTCGTCGCCATCCGAGAGGACCGGTCAACTGCTCAATACTGGACCAGGCAGTTGGAGACGTGTCTATGTGAAGCCAACAAAGGAGAATGACGATGATCGAGACGCCGGCGCTTCTGACAATCCAAAAACCCAATAAACGGCCCACGGCCGAACAGATTGCGGCGCTCTCAGACGTCCCGACTAGCTTTGTCGTTGATGCGATGAATGGATCGGGTGCCCTCGCGACACAGATTTCTCCGCTGTCGCCTAACTTACCAAGCACGGTAACTGGCCCAGCGCTAACTGTGCAATCGTCCCCGGGTGATTGCCTGGCAACGCTCGCGGCGCCTAAGTTTGTCTCGCCCGGCGACATCGCAGTGATCACCACCGGCGCCTTCCAAGATCGCGCCGCGCTCGGGGATCGCGTCGCTGGCGCATTTCGGAACGGCGGTGCAAAGGGCATCGTCGCCGACGCACCGGCCCGTGATCTTCCCGGGATCATTGATGTGGGACTACCGGTCTGGGCGACTGGACTGACCCCAAATTCTCCCAGCAATGTGGGCCAAGGTTCGATCGGCCTCCCAATTCAGATTGGCGGTCGGAGGGTCGAGACAGGGGACATGATCATCGCAGATCGGGATGGCGTAGTGACTGTACCGTTCGACGAGATCGATGCGGTCATTGAGCGGCTTAAGACCGTCAGTCGACTTGAAGAAGAGCGCGATGCCCTTGTTGCTGACGGCCTTATCGTAACAGAGGATATCGAGGCTTTGCTCGTCTCGGATCAGGTTGCCTGGATCGACTGACAGACCCCAAATCTGAGGCAGGACACTGATGCGACGATCGATCTGACCAGTCAGTGGATCCGATGGATTACGCCAAGACACACCTCCATTCCAGGCGACCCGCTGGCGTAATCTGGCGGCCGACGGAAAAACAAGAAACTCGGCAACACAGTGCCTCCGCCTGCTGTGGACAGCATTACGCCCCTTCGCTACGACTTAGGCCCACGTGGGGAGATATGCAATCATGACCAATCGCGTGATCCTCTGCTTTGGGGACAGCAACACCCACGGCACGGCACCTATGAAAGACAGTGACCAAAAGGATCGCTTCGATCGAGAGACGCGGTGGCCACGCGTCATGGCGTCAGCTCTCAGCGACGGGTGGGACGTGATCGAGGAGGGTCTGCCTGGCCGCACCACGGTACATGATGACCCCATCGAAGGTGCGTGGAAAAATGGATTGGCGCTCCTTCCCGCGATCCTGAACACACATCGACCCATTGATCTTGTTCTTATCATGCTTGGCACCAACGACCTGAAGGCTCGGTTTTCCGTAACCGCCGGAGACATCGCAGCCAGCTGTGGGAAGCTCGCCGATGAGGTTGCACGATCGCAAACCGGCCCTGAGGGCAAATCCCCAAAGGTCCTGCTCATCGCACCCCCAAGACTTGTAAAAACCGGTGCCGTATTCGAATGCTTCGAGGGCGCTGTCCCGAAATCGATGCAGGTCGCCGGACACCTGAAGACAGAGGCTAATCGCCGCAAGGCTGCTTTCTTCGACGCAGGCTCTGTGATTGACGTCGACCAGATCGATGGCATCCACTTAAACGCAGACGCGCATCTCACATTAGGGGGCGCTCTTGCCAATGAAGTGCGAAAGGCATTCTCGTAGAGGTCACCAAGGGAGGAGGAAGACATGCTGAAAGGAATTGATCCAAGGCTGAATGCCGAGGTGCTCCATGCGCTTCGTGCGATGGGACATGGCGACGTGCTTGTCCTGGCGGATACAAACTTCCCGTCCGATCAGGTCGCCCGCCATACCGTTTATGGCGAACTCCTTCGCATGGACAACCTCACCAGCGCAGAGGCAGCGCAGGCAGTCCTCTCGGTCTATCCGCTGGACACATTTGTCGATGACTTTGCTGCACGCATGGAAATTGTCGGAAGCCCGGACGAGATCCCGGATGTCCAACGCGAAGTGCAAATCGAAATCGACGCCGTCGAAGGCGCGCCGCGGCCCATGGTGTCGGTGGAACGCTTCGAATTCTATGATCGTGCGCGCGAGGCTTACGCCGTGATCCAGACAGGCGAGCGCCGCTTTTACGGGTGTTTTCTCTTCCGCAAGGGCGTGATCCCGCCAGACGCATAAGGAATAAACCATGGGTCACATTGCAATCCTCGGCGTCTTTGTCGCCGACACAGCCTACCGCGCCGATCGGCAGCCTCGAATGGGTGAAACGATCCTCGGAAACTCCTTCGCACTGGGACCGGGGGGAAAGGGCTCAAATCAGGCTGTCGCGGCCGCAATGGCCGGTGGAGACGCGCACTTCATTACAAAACTCGGGAAGGACCCCTTTGCCGACATGGCTCTCGCAACCTGGGCTAGAGCAGGGGTTGCGCCAGCCATCACCCAGCATGACGACAGCTACACAGGCGCCGCATATATCTTCGTTGAGGAAGCAACGGGTAACAACGCAATCATCGTCTGTCCCGGCGTGGCCGGTACGATCTCCCCAACTGACATTGAAGCCAAAGCAGACCTAATAAGCTCTGCCGATGTATTCGTGACGCAACTGGAGCAACCACTCGACGCCGCGCTAACAGCGCTCAGGATCGCCCGCGATGGTGGCGCACGGACCATCCTGAACCCAGCACCTGCGGCCGAATTGCCAAACGGGATGCTGGAGCTTTGCGACTACGTCACTCCAAACGAATCCGAAGCGGAGGGTATCACCGGCATCCCAGTGCGGACCGTCGAAGACGCCGAAAAAGCAGCGGAGGCCTTCCTTGCAAAGGGCGCCGGTGCCGCGATCATAACGCTCGGCGAACAGGGCGCGCTCTATCGCGATGGAACACGCTCCGTGCACATCCCGGTCATCTCCGCAGGGCCCGTTGTCGAAACCACCGGAGCCGGAGACGCCTTTAACGGTGGCTTCGCCACAGCTCTGGCCGAAGGCGCAGATCCCGTGGATGCCGTTCGTTTCGGATGCGCCACTGCCGGGATATCGGTCACACGACCTGGAACCGCGCCCTCGATGCCCTCACGGTCCGAGATTGACGCGCTTCTCGGTTAGGCGCTGACCGCGCGCCGCCAGGCATCAGTTACAAAGTCCAACTGATCCTTCGGAACTGCGAGGAACAGCCGCGGACCACTGTAATGCGCAACCACCGTCACCTCTTCGGCGGTGGGCGCACGATGCAGACAAATAAGGCCCCAGCGCTCACCATCCGGCAAACCAACCGAAAACGCGCTGGCGTAATCCGAGGCAGACCAGGCCTCGGCAAAGGCGGCGAGATCGTCCAAGGCGTTCTCGTCCCCTGCGCCACCGCTCTCCTCCGCCGTCGGTCCTTCCATCAGCCAGGCAATGGAGTGTCCCTGAACCGCAGCGAGAAAATCGTCGAAGATTGCCCCAGGCTCGGGCAGCGCAGCAGGGTCAATCTCGATCCCCCAAATCTCGGCGATCGCACGGGCAGACGGACCCGCATGCGTCGGATCACTCGCAGGCCCCGTACCTTCTACCTTAATCCGAAGCGCGCTGGCCCCGTCGACGAGGTCGGCAAACACCGCCGCAATATGTTGAACAACATGGTCCTCAGAGGTCGCCAAAGGCTGGCCAAGAAGCTCCGGCAGGCCGGTTGGAGGTTGAGTAAGATCGGCGGAAACGATCCGCGCCACGCGTCCATGAGCAATTTCGGCGACGACCGCGCGCCCCGTATCGGACTTCAACGACAGAACCCGCGGCATCATCGTTCCATTCAACGTCCGCAAGAGGTGCTTGCGTAAGGTATCGGGAGACAACGCGCGAAGCTCTCGCCCGGCAAAGTCTGCCGTTCCTGCGGCCGCCAACTCCTCCAACTGGCGTTCAAGCGATCCCTTATCGTTCAAGAGGCGGGCTCCCCACCTTGTCCGGCAGACGAAAGCGTCATGCGCGCTTTCTCAAGCACAGACCCGACATTCACGTCTGGGGCGCACACCACACACAAGGCTTCTTCGGGATCGTCGGCAGACCTGCATACGATGAGGGCTTCGGTCGCGCTTAAGCGGACGGCCTCATCCGCTTCACCGGATGCACCGGCCAATAGCA
>CAWUIX010000119.1:0-6840 GCA_963922395.1 uncultured Rhodobacterales bacterium
TGGTTCTGGCGGCGATCCTTCTGAAGATGGGGGGCTATGGCTTTCTGCGGTTCAGCTTGCCGATGTTCCCGGTCGCCTCGGACATACTTGCCCCGCTCGTTTTGTGGATGAGCGCGATTGCCATCGTCTACACCTCGCTCGTCGCGTTGGCACAGACGGATATGAAGAAGCTGATCGCCTATTCCTCGGTCGCGCATATGGGGTTCGTGACCATGGGGATCTTTGCGGTGAACCAGCAGGGGGTCGATGGTGCGATTTTCCAGATGATCAGCCACGGGTTCATCTCCGGCGCGCTCTTCCTTTGCGTTGGCGTGGTCTATGATCGGATGCACACGCGGGATATCGACGCCTATGGCGGGCTGGTGAACCGGATGCCGGCCTATGCGCTGATCTTCATGCTGTTCACGATGGCGAATGTGGGCTTGCCCGGGACCAGCGGGTTCGTAGGCGAGTTCCTGACAATCATGGGCGTCTTCCAGGTGAACACCTGGGTTGCGGTGGTCGCGGCGACCGGTGTCATCCTGTCGGCGGCTTACGCGCTTTGGCGCTATCGCCGGGTGGGGATGGGGGACCTGATAAAGGAAAGCCTGAAATCGATCACGGATATGAGCCGGAGGGAGCGGGCGATTTTCGCGCCGCTCGGCGTGATGACGATCCTTCTTGGCGTCTATCCAAGCCTTGTGACGGATATGATCGGGCCCTCGGTTGAGGCGTTGGTGAGCGATGTGACGACGGCCCAGGCCGAATGGCGCGCGGACACGATGGTGGCCGGCGCTGAAGGAGAGAACTGATGTCAGCAGATTTTGCAGCGATCCTGCCTGAGATCATCGTCTCTGTCTTTGCGATGATCGCGCTGATGGTGGGGGCGTATTTCGGTCAGGACCGGCTGGCCCGTCCGATCCTGTGGTCCACGGTTTCGGTTCTGGTGGTGCTGGGCGCGACGATCCTCGTGCGCGGGTCGGGGACGGTTGTGGCCTTTGAGGGTATGTTCGTGAACGACGCGTTTTCGCGCTTTGCGAAGGCGATGATCCTGTTCTCGGCGGCGATCGTTCTGTTCATGTCGGAAGGCTATATGGAGCGGCGCAATCTTTTGCGTTTCGAATATCCCATTCTGGTGGCGCTGGCGGCGGTGGGTATGATGGTCATGGTCTCGGCTGGGGATCTGATCACGCTTTATATGGGCCTCGAGCTGCAGTCGCTCGCGCTTTACGTCGTCGCATCCCTGCGGCGGGACAGTGTGAAGTCGACGGAAGCCGGGCTGAAGTATTTCGTCCTTGGGGCGCTCTCGTCCGGCCTTCTGCTTTATGGCGCATCGCTGACCTATGGCTACGCGGGCACGACCCTCTTCTCGGGCATCGTCGAGGCGGCGGGCGAGGATGATATCTCGCTGGGACTGCTCTTTGGCCTTGTCTTCATTATCACGGGCCTTGCATTCAAGATCTCGGCCGTGCCGTTCCATATGTGGACGCCGGACGTGTATGAAGGCGCGCCGACGCCGGTCACGGCGTTTTTTGCGACGGCCCCGAAAGTGGCGGCCATGGGCCTTTTTGCGCGGGTCGTGCACGATGCCTTCGGCAGTGTCGTCTCGGACTGGCAGCAGATCCTGGCGCTTCTGTCGGTGGCGTCGATGTTCCTTGGCGCAATCGCAGCGATTGGCCAGCGGGATATCAAACGCCTGATGGCTTATTCGTCGATCGCGCATATGGGCTACGCTCTGATGGGGCTGGCCGCCGGGACGGCGTTCGGTGTTCAGGCGATGCTCGTCTACATGGCGATTTACGTGACGATGAACGTGGGCACCTTTGCCTTCATCCTGTCGATGGAGCGTGACGGGCAACAGGTCACCGATATTGCCAGCCTGAACCTTCTGTCGAAGTCCTCGCCCGGTCGGGCGCTGGCGATGCTGATCCTGCTCTTCAGCCTGGCAGGGGTGCCGCCGCTGGTTGGCTTCTTCGGGAAATATTATGTTCTTCTGGCGGCGGTTGAGGCGGATATGGCCTGGCTGGCCGTGGCGGGTGTGATCGCCTCGGTCATCGGTGCCTTCTACTACCTCAGGATCGTTTATCTGATGTATTTTGGCGAGGAGATGGATCCGCTGGATGCGAACCCGTCCCCCGTGCTTGGGGCGGTGCTTGCCATCTCCGCGACGATTATGGTGGTGGGCGTGATCAACCTTTTCGGTGTCGAGGCCCTTGCAGAGGCCGCGGCGGCGACCCTTGTCCAGTGACCTCTGGCCCGGCGGCTATGAGAAGATCGTCCTAGGGACGGTCGACAGCACCAACGCGGAAGCCGCCCGGCAGGCGCCCCATCTGGGACGGCCGACGTGGATCATGGCACGGCATCAGACGAACGCCCGGGGACGTCGGGGCCGGGCCTGGGCCAATCCGCCGGGCAACTTTGCCGCGACATTGGTGATGCGCCCGGGTGGGGTGCCGGGCTGGGCGGCGCTGCGGTCCTTCCTGGCGTCGAACGCGCTTTATGAGACCTTGGCGCTTTATGTTCCGCGGGAGCGCCTGTCCTGTAAATGGCCGAACGATGTTCTGTTGGATGGTCGCAAGGTGGCAGGTATCCTTTTGGAGAGTGCAGGGACCGGGCTTCAGGTGGACTGGCTGGCCATTGGCATTGGGGTGAACCTGATCCACACGCCTGCGGCGGAAGAGGATGCGGCGTTTCCCCCGATTTCGGTCAAGGATGTTTGCGGCGAGAACGTCGATTGCGATGAGTTCCTGACCATTCTTGCGGGTCACTATGCGACCGAAGAGATGGTGCTGGAGCGGTTGGGGTTCGAAACGATCCGGCAGGATTGGCTGGAACGGGCGGCGCGTCTGGGGGAGGAAATCACCGCCCAGATCGGAAACAAGCGCATCACCGGGATCTTTGATACAGTGGATGAGCATGGGCGGCTTGTCCTGATCACGGGCACGGGGCCGGTCAAGATCCCCGCGGCGGACGTGTATTTCTAAGGAGGGCACCGTGAACGATCCTACCGGCGGACATTCCGAAGAGACCCTGCTCTGGAACACCTTCGTAACCCGGATGATCGGCGATCCGCCATCGCGGTCTTCGCCGGAGCGGGGCCTTTACTTCGTCTATTGGTATATGTCTGAGGTGAACAACGGCGGGCACCTGCAGTTCTTCCACAACCGCGGAACCGATGCTGTCCCAGAGACGGTGGAGGCGCTGCGGGATTTGGGGTGCAGAGGCCTTGCTGTGGTCGTGTCCGAAGCGTCGGAGGCGTGGAAATCGGCCGAACGGCGGGCCACACAGACCCCCGAAGACTACGTCAAGACGGCGCTCGAAGGCGAGTTCGACGCCTTTGACACGGCCTTCTATGAACAGGAGCCTGATTTGATGAAACGGCTGGAAGCCGCGGCTCTGAAGATCTCACGCTAGACAAAGGCCTGACGGGGCGCGCAGGTTGCCCCGGATAGGGAGGGACATCACATGCTCCTTTGCATCGATTGCGGAAACACGAACACGCAATTCTCGATCTGGGACGGGACTTCGTTCATCGGCACATGGCGCCAGTCGACCGAGTGGCAGCGGACGGCGGATCAGTACTTCGTCTGGCTGTCGACCCTGATGGAGGCGCAGGGACTGGACGTGACCATTGAGGAGGTGATCATCTCTTCCACCGTGCCGCGCGTGGTGTTCAACCTTCGGGTTCTGTGTGATCGGTACTTTGGCACGCGGCCTTATGTTGTCGGCAAACCCGATTGCCTGTTGCCCGTGGCGCCACGGGTGGACGAGGGAACGACTGTGGGCCCCGACCGGTTGGTGAATACGGCAGGGGCGTTTGACCGGCATGGCGGGAACCTGGTTGTCGTGGATTTCGGCACGGCGACGACGTTCGACGTGGTGGATGACGACGGGGCCTATGTGGGCGGGATGATTGCGCCGGGGGTGAACACCTCGCTTGAGGCGATCCATATGGCGGCCGCTGCCCTGCCGCATGTGGACATCACAAAGCCCCAGCGGGTTGTCGGCACGAACACCGTGGCCTGTATGCAGTCGGGCATCTTCTGGGGCTATGTGGGGCTCGTCAAAGAGTCCTGCGTCCGGATCAAAGCTGAACGGGACCGCGAGATCAAGGTCATTGGAACCGGCGGATTGGCGCCGTTGTTCTCGCAGGGCGATGTGTTATTTGACGAAATTGAGGATGATCTCACGATGCACGGGCTGACCGTCATCCACCAATATAACAAGGACCAATTGACGGCATGAGCGGCGAACGGCTGATTTATCTCCCCCTCGGTGGCGCGGGGGAGATCGGAATGAATTGTTATGTCTATGGCTGGGGGAGGCCGGGGGAAGAGCGCCTGATCGTCGTAGACCTTGGCGTGACGTTCCCGGATATGGAGACCTCGCCCGGTGTGAACCTGATCTGGGCGGATCTGGATTGGCTGATCCAGGCCAAGGACCGGATTGAGGGGATCTTCATCACCCATGCCCATGAGGACCACGTGGGCGCTGTCGGGCACACGGCACACATCTTGCGAAAGCCGATCTTTGCCCGGACCTTCACCGCGAACATTGCGCGCCGGAAGGTGGATGAGCAGGGGGCAGATCCCGAGATCGTTGAGACGATGTCACCCTGGCCGCATACGCATAAAGCCGGGCCCTTCACCGTCGGGTTCGCGCCGATCAGCCATTCGATCCCCGAAAGCTCGGCTTTGGTGATTGACACGCCGGTGGGACGGATCGTGCACACGGGCGACTTTAAGATCGATGAGACGCCGGGCGTGGGTGAGCCGTTTGATCGCGAAATGTTCCAGGAGATCGCGAAGGGCGGGGTGCGGGCGCTTGTTTGCGACTCGACCAATGTCTTCTCGACCCATCCGGGCCGGTCAGAGGCGAGCGTTGGTCCGGAGATCGAAAAGCTGGTGGCCGATGCGCCGCATATGGTCGTGGCCACGACATTCGCCTCGAACATCGCGCGGGTAAAGACGCTGGCCGAGGCAGGGCAGCGCGCGGGGCGGTCGATTTGCCTCCTTGGACGAGCGATGCGGCGGATGATCGAGGCAGGCGTGGAATCGGGGGTTCTGACGGACTTTCCCAAGACCGTGTCGCCGGAGGATGCGGCAGAGATCCCGCGCGAGAACCTGATGCTCCTGTCCACGGGCAGCCAGGGGGAGCGTCGGGCGGCCTCGGCCCAGCTGAGCCGGGGAAAGTACCTTGGGCTGGAACTGCAGGAAGGGGACCTGTTTCTCTTTTCATCCAAGACGATCCCGGGGAACGAAAAGGGTGTGATCCGGGTCATCAACAATTTCAGTGAGCGGGGCGTCGACGTCGTCGATGACACCTCGGGGCTTTACCACGTGTCGGGCCATGCAAACCGCCCGGACCTTGAGGAGATGCACAGACTGATCTCGCCAGCGATGGTCGTTCCGATGCATGGCGAGCACCGTCACCTGCGGGAGCATGCCAAGATTGCGGAAGCCGGCGGGCGCACCTCAGCCGTTGCGATGAACGGCACGATGCTGGACCTAACCGGGAATGCGCCCACTGTGGCGGAGTATGTGGAGCCGGGCCGGACCTATCTGGATGGGTCGATTCAGATTGGGGCGATGGATGGCGTGGTGCGGGACCGGATCCGTATGGCGCTGAACGGTCATGTGACTGTGACCCTGATCGTTGAAGATACCGGCGAGCCACTGGGCGACCCCTGGTGCGATATCAACGGGTTGCCGGAGACGGGTGTGTCGAAGGCATCGCTCGTCGAGGTTCTGGAGGAGGATGTGTCCCAGTTCGTCTATCGGGCGTCGGATAAGACCCTGCGCGACGATGAGGCGCTGGAGAAGGAGATCCGTCAGATCGTGCGGAACACCTCGCAGAACGAGATCGGGAGAAAGCCGGAAGTGACCGTGATCGTCAGCCGGGTGAGCTAGGGGCGTGCGGCGGGTCCTGACGATCCTGGCCACGCCGTTTCTGGTTCTGGCGCTGATCTGGGCCTTTGCCGAACCGTCGCACGACCGGGAGTGGCGCGCCGATTACGCGGTGCTTCCGGATGCGGTTGAGGAGGGCGCGGTCTGGCGTCTGAGCGGTCTGCGCGATTGGCGGTATGACACAAATGGCGAAGTTCTGTCCGAGGCGTGGACCACGCGGGTGATCGATCCGGGCACGCTGCGCCGTGTGTGGTTTCTGGTCGAGCCGTTTTCGGGGCACGAAGCCATCGCCCACACGATGCTGTCGTTTGAATTCAATGATGGGACCGGCCTGATCGCCTCGGTCGAGGCGCGCCGCGAAGAGGGCGAAGCCTATCGCGCGGTTCAGGGCGGGCTGGTGCCGACTTATGAGTATCTGGTGGTCTGGGCGACGGAAGCGGACATGGCGCGAAACACGGTCTTTGCCGCGGGTGACGACCTGTACATGTATCCGATGGACCTGTCGCCCGAAGCGGCGCGCGCGGCGTTGGAGGCGATGTTGGGCCTGACGGCCGAGATTGCCGAGGCGCCAAGGTGGTACAACACGTTTTTTGCCAACTGCACCAATGTTTTGGCGCGCACAATGAACCGGATTGAACCGGGTGCCGTGCCGTTCGACCTGTCCTGGTTTCTGCCGGGTTATGCGGCGCCGTTTCTGTTTGAGGAAGGCTATATCGACGGGGCGGAGAGGTTTGACGGGGCCAAGTCAAACGCCCTGGTTTCGGACCGGGTTCGGGCGTTGCCGCTAGAGTTGGATGAGGCAGGGTTTTCGGCGGCGTTGCGCCAGCCGGGCTAGCCGACGTTCGCGTCGAAGATGGCCCGTGCGCGGGCGACCTGATCGCGATGTTCGAGCGACCAATGGGCGACGGGTTCGAGGACACCGACAAGCGACAGTCCCAAGGGGGTTAGCTCATAG
>CAWUIX010000120.1:0-6796 GCA_963922395.1 uncultured Rhodobacterales bacterium
TGTCGCGGTCAGACGACGACGCAACGTAAAGATGATGGCGCAGACCCCCATCAGGACCATCGACAAAAGGAACGGCGCCCCCGGCAAATAGACGGGAACCACGCCGTCTGTGAAGGCAAAGAACGTCATGGTCATCAGCATGGGCGAGACGATCATCGCCAGCGATCCGGCGGAGGTTATGACCCCTTGCAACTCGCCTTGTGCGTCATCCCCGACCCGCCGCGAGAGCATGCCCTGAAGGGCAGGTGTGACCACCGCCCCGAGCGCAGTCAGCGGGGTCAGGATCATCGCAAGCGTTCCGTTAGAGACAAAGGCCAGCGCCAGAAAGGCACAGGCATTGAACGCAAGCCCGAACTTGACGGTGTTCCGATCCCCGAAGCGTGCCAGAAACACCCGGATCAACCCGCCCTGTACCAAAGCCATGGCAATCCCGAAGGCGGCGAGCGAGATCCCGATCATCGTGGAATCCCAGCCAAAGCGTGCCTCGGTGAAATAGGCCCAGACCGCCGGATAGACGATAAACGCCACCTGATAGAGAAAGAACATCAGCACTAGCCGCCCGATATCCGGGAGCCGGTTCAAGGCGGCGAAAGAGCCGAACGGGTTCGCGCGCGACCACTGAAACGGCCTGCGGATCCGATCCGTTACCGTTTCCGGCAGGACAAAGTAACCGAAGACGAGGTTTAGGGCAGCGAGGGCCGCCGCCGCGTAGAACGGTGCACGTGTGCCCAGCTCTCCAAGAAGCCCGCCCATCAGTGGGCCGATCACAAAGCCCAGGCCAAACGCCGCGCCAATCAGGCCAAACCGCGCGGCCTTTTCTTCGGGCTTGGAGATATCGGCGATGAAGGCATATCCGACAGGTTGCGTGGCGGCCGTCACCCCCGCCACGATCCGGCCAAGGAGCAACAGCCAGATCGTTCCCGCAACCGCCATCACCAGATAGTCGAGCGCCAATACGCCCAGCGAGATCAGAAGAACGGGCCGCCGACCATAGCGGTCCGACAGGCTCCCCAAAAGCGGACCGCACCCGAACTGCATCACCGCGAAAACGGTGGTGAGGATCCCGCCCCAGACCGCCGCCTGACCGAGCGTACCCCCATCCACCTCACGGATCAGCGCGGGCATCACCGGAATGATCAGGCCAATCCCCATGGCATCGATCATCAGGGTGGTCAGAATGAAGATGAGGGGCAATCGATCACGCATCCCGACCGTCATAGTCGGTTAGTTCGAACGCGCGAAGCCCCTAACTCACTCTTGGGCCGGTCCTTTTATGGCCCGCGCTGCCGCGGCAAAGGCGCGGGCGTCGGCGGGGGCCTGACCCAATTGGGCATTCGCGGAAAAGAGGTCGGTGGGCAGACCTTCGAAGGTCGCGCGCGCAACCTCCTCAAGTGTCTTGCCTGAACTGCGCACCTCTTGCGCCAGCTTTTTCACCCGCGACTGTGCCTCCGGTCGGGGCATCCGGTCCGTTAGGGTGAAGGTGAGTGCCTCAGCAAAGATCGCACCGCCTCCGGCCCCTAGATTACGGGCCATCGCCTCTGAGTTCGGCGTGATCTGGTCCGTCAGGGTTCCGGCGGTGGACAAGGCCTTCCCCGTCGCCATCACGATCTGGGGGAGCGACAGCCACTCGGTCATCCAGGCCGCGCCGTCCCGCTGCTGCCTGTGCAGCGCGGCACCTTGCACCGCAGAGTTCAGACCAATCGTGACCCGCGCCAAGGCCGATAGGACGGAAGGTGCCACGGGATTGGTTTTCTGCGGCATCGTCGACGACGCCCCCGCGCCCAATAACGCCACCTCATCGATCCCCGTCTGGGTGAGCAGGATCAGATCCTCGCCCATCTTCCCAAGGCTTGCCACAAGGGCTGTCGCCCAGCCCGAAAGCCCAGCAATCGTGTCGCGAGTGGAATGCCAGCTTGCACCGGGGTCCTTGAGGCGCAGAGTTTCGGCCAGCGCCGCGCGCACCTCGGGGGCCCGATCGCCCAGGACAGACAGAGTGCCCGCAGCCCCGGACAGGCTCACATGCAACAGATCCTCACGCACAACGGTCAGCTTCGCGTGGTGGCCAACGAGCGGCGCGCCCCAGGACGCCACGATCGCTCCGAAACTCGTGGGCACCGCGTTCTGACCATAGGTGCGCCCGGCCATCGGGAGATCGACGTGTGCCTCTGCCAGCCGCCCGAGCCCTTGGATCACTTCCGTAAGCCGGGCTTCGATCACTATCAGCGCCTGGCGCAGGCGGAGGATAAGCCCCGTGTCCATGATGTCCTGGCTGGTTGCGCCCCAATGGATGAACTGCGCGTGCTCCGGCGCGTTCATCGCCTCGCGGAACGCGGCCACGAGCGCGGGCACGGGGACCGCGTTCTGGCCTGTTGCCTCCGAGAGCGCAGACGGATCAATCTGCACCTCCCGGCTCGCCCGGTCGATCGCTGCCGCGCTGACATCCGGGATGACACCCGCCGCACCTTCGGCTTTTGCCAGCGACCCGAGAACCAAAAGCATTGCCCGCACTTCGGCGCTGTCGCTGAACAACTGGCCGATCTGAGGATCGCCCAAGAGGTCGCGATAGAGTGCGCTGTCAAGCGGGCTGGCGGGCATCAGGCTGCGTTGAGGCCGAGGATCTCGCGCGCTTCTGCGACGGTTGCCACGGGCCGTTCGTATTGCTCGCACATGGCCACGGTCCGGCGCACAAGAGCGGCGTTCGACGGGGCGAGCGTCTTGCGGTCGATCCGAATGTTGTCTTCAAGCCCTGTGCGGCAGTGGCCGCCTTCCGCGATGCACCACTCGTTCACGACAATCTGGTTGGGCCCGATTCCGGCGGCGCACCACTCGGCGTCCGGGGCGATCCGGTGCAGGGTCTCACGGAAGAAGTCGAAGCTCGGGCGGTCCACTGGCATCGCGTTTTTCACGCCCATCACGAACTGAACGTAAAGGGGCCCGGGCAGGCGGCCGTCACCGGCCATCCTGACGGCCTGGAAGATGTGGCTGAGGTCAAAGGCCTCAATCTCCGGCTTCACGCCGTAGGTTTTCATTTCGCTCGCGAGCCAATCCACCAGATCCGGCGCGTTTTCGTAGACACGCGTTGGGAAGTTGTTTGACCCCACAGACAAGCTCGCCATGTCGGGCTGCAAGGACAGCATCCCGCCCCGTTCTCGGCCGGCACCCGACCGTCCACCGGTCGACAGTTGCACGATCATGCCTGGGCAATGCGCCTCCAACCCTTCTTTCAGGCGCGCAAAGCGCTCTGGGTCCGATGTCGGCGTGCCGTCCTCCGTCCGGACGTGGCAATGGGCGATGCTTGCCCCGGCCTCAAAGGCTTCATGCGTCGACTCGATTTGTTCCGAGATCGTGATCGGCACCGCCGGATTGTCGGATTGCTGCGGCACCGATCCTGTGATCGCAACGCAGATGATACAGGGTTTTGTCATGCTTCGTCTCCCGTCGGCGGCACCCTATCGGCGCCGTCCGGCAAAGGCCACGTCCCAAAGGCGGAGCGACGGCTCACATATCGAGAAAAACCGTCTCGCCATCGCCTTGCAGCCGGATATCGAACCTGTACGCGCTGGGGCCGGTCGCCTTGGCGATCAACGTATCCACCCTGTGACGGTGCTCGATTCGCGACAGCACCGGATCGGATGCGTTGTCCTCATCCTCAAAATAAATCCGCGTTTGCAGGCCGACATTGATCCCGCGCGCGACGAGCCAAAGCGCGATATGCGGGGCCTGGACAGTCCCATCGGGCAGGGACACAGAACCGGGCTTGACGGTCCGGAGTGTGAACTCTCCGCTCTCGCCATCGGCCGCGAACCGCGCGAAGCCTGACACCGCTGGATCTGCGCCGTCCATTCCGGGGAAGCGACCGCCCGCATCCGCCTGCCAGCTTTCCAGCATCGCGTCGCGCAGGGCCCAGCCCGTGCTGTCGAAGACAGAGCCTGTGATTGTGATGATCTGGCATTGCGCCCCCTCAGCGATGGGAGAGCGACCCAGATCCTCGGGGTAGATCCCCTCGACCCCTGCAAAGCTTGGGATGCAACCGATGTGCACGTAGGGCCCGCCCGTCTGGGATGGGGTCTCGCGCAATGTCAGTGTTCCGGTCATCTCACATTCCCTCCATGCGGTTTTCAAACATGGTCTGGCGCCGCCCGCGCAGGACAATGTCGAACCGGTAGGCCAGATAATCCATTGGCCGCGAGGCCGCGAGGTCCAGGGGCGCCACCAGCCTCTCGATCTGCCCGCGGTCCTTGATCGTTGCGACGATGGGGCAGCGGTCGATCAGCGGATCGCCCTCAAAATACATCTGCGAGATCAGCCGCTGGCCAAAGGCATGCCCGAAGATCGAGAAGTGAATATGCATCGGACGCCACTCATTCCCCCGGTTCGGCCAGGGATAGGCGCCGGGGCGGATCGTCAGAAACTCATAAGACCCGTCCTCGCCTGTGATCGTGCGGCCGCACCCGCCGAAATTCGGATCGAGCGGCGCGAAATAGGTATCCTTTACATGCCGGTAGCGTCCCCCGGCATTGGCCTGCCAGATCTCGATCAGGGCGCCGGGGATCGGCTGCGCATTCTCATCCACCACCTTTCCATGAACACGCACCCGCTCGCCAAGGGCCGGGGCCGCGCCTTGGGTGAAGTTCAGGATCAGGTTGTTGTCGAGCTTGCCCAACAGACCATGGCCAAAGACCGGGCCGGTTTCCTCTGTCAGGGTGGATGGCATCGACAAAAGGGGCAGGGATGGAGAGCGCGTCACTGACGTCTTGTAGTCGGGATCAAACGCCACCGGATGGGCGGTTCTGTCTCTCGGTATCAGCGGACCATCAGTCATCCTCTCCCTCCATCTCGTCATATGTCGCCTTGGCGATGGCCAGCGCCCGATTGGCGCGGGGCACACCGGCATAGATCGCCACGTGCTGAAACGCCTCCATAACATCGCTCTTCGAAGCGCCCGTTCGCGCCGTCGCCCGGATATGCATCGGGATTTCCTCGAAGTTCCCAAGCGCGGCGAGGAGCGCGAGGGTCAGCATCGATCGCTCCCGATCGCTGATCCCGTCGGAGGCCCAGACGGTGCCCCATGCGCTTTCCGTGATCAGCGTCTGAAACGCCTCGTCGAACGGGGTCTTCCGGGCTTCAGCTGCGTCCACATGGGCATCGCCCAGCACCCGGCGCCGCACCTCCATCCCTCGATCATGCCGGTCAGACATGGCTGATCTCCTTCAGAAATCCTGAGAGCACCTCGGCGTATTCGTCCGGGGCCTCGACGCAGGGCAGATGCCCCGCGCCCCGGATCAGATGGAACCGTGAGCCGGGGATCAGATCCGCCGTTTCCCGCACGAGGTCTGGCGGCGTGGAGCCATCTTCGCTCCCTGCAATCGCCAGCGTTGGCAGACGCAGGCCAGAGGTCGGCGCCATCAGATCGGTCCCGGAGATCGCGGCCGAACAGCCCATGTACCCTTCGTCCGGTTGTCGCTCCAGCATATTGCTCCAAAGGACAATCTCGTCGCCTGCGCGAAATCCCTTCGAGAACCAGCGTTCCAAGATCGCGTCCGAGAGGGCGGTAATGCCACCCGCCCGCACCGCCGCGATCCGGTCCTGCCACATCTCTGCCGTTCCGATCTTGGCTGCCGTGTTCGAGATGACCATTGCACGCACCAGATCCATCCGTTTGACGGCTAGGCCCTGGGCAATCATTCCGCCTATGGAGAGACCGACAAAGACGCAGTTCTGGACCTCAAGATGATCCAAGAGCCGCTCGATATCCGTCACCAGCATGCCCATGCTGTAAGGCGAGGTGGGGCAGGCGGAGAGACCATGCCCGCGCTTATCATAGCGAATGATCCGGAGCCCGTGCGGCAAGCGCTCCACGACCTTGTCCCAAAGCCGTAGATCCGTGCCCAGCGAGTTCGAGAACACCACGGGCGCCCCGTCGGGATCGCCGTCTTCCCGGTAGTGCAGGTCGATGCCAGAGAGGCGCGCGATCTTCAAAACGGCATCCCGACATATTGTTCGGCCAGCACCTTCTGCGCCGCATCGGACTCTTCCAGATAAGAGATCTCGGTTTCCTGCATGCGCTGATCATAGCCTGATTGCTCTGGAAACCGATGCATGACTGTCGTGAACGACCAGGAAAACTTCATCGCGCCCCAAACACGTTTCAGCGCGCGTTCGGAATAGCTCTCCAACGCACCCGGCGTTCCCGCATAGTGCCCGGTCAGTGCCTCCCACAGGTATCGGACATCTCCGACCGCGAGATTCAGTCCCTTCGCCCCGGTGGGCGGCACGATGTGCGCGGCATCACCAACAAGGAACAAACGGCCCCATTGCATCGGTTCCGCCACGAACGAGCGGAGCGGCGCAATGGATTTCTCAATCGACGGACCCGTCACCATGTTTTCGGCCACATCCGGGGGAAGGCGGTGCCGGAGCTCGTCCCAGAATGCGTCGTCTGACCATTGTTCAGGAGTCTGATCCAGAGGCACTTGGATGTAGTAGCGGCTCAAGACGCGGCTTCGCATCGAGCAGAGCGCGAACCCGCGTTCGTGGTTGGCGTACAGGATTTCTGCTGTTGCGGGCGGCGTTTCCGACAGAACACCCAGCCATCCGAACGGGTAGACCCGCTCAAATTCCTTCAGCACATCGGAGGGCATGCACTTGCGGCTGACGCCCCGGAAGCCATCGCAGCCAGCAACGAAATCGCAATCGATGCGGTGGGTCTCGCCGTCCTTCTCGTAGGTCACATAAGGCGCATTGGTGTCGAGGTCGTGGGGCATGACCTCCGCTGCCTCGTGAACAACGATCCCAC
>CAWUIX010000121.1:0-6777 GCA_963922395.1 uncultured Rhodobacterales bacterium
ACCACGCCCCCCCTGCGAGGTATCAGGAAGCCGTTCAAAAGGTGCTTGTCATGCAATCCAATCGATCATTTCTCGCCGCTTTGGCATCCAACGGCATATCAGAAATCGCCCAGAAGGCGTCGCGGATCGCCGTAGTTATTGCCGTAGCACGGGTTATGGAACCGGAGGCGATCGGGCTCGCCGCCGCGGCAATTGCGGCGGGCGATATCCTCAAGGCTTTAACGGAGAATGGTGTTGTTCAACGCATCATCGCTGCGCCTCAGCGGGACCTTGAGGGTATCATCGCAACCGGTCGCCGACTTTTCATGGTTTGGTGCGTGGGGCTCTTTGCTTTTCAATGTGTTTTGGCGGTAGCTATCGGCCTCTGGACCGGCAGTTGGGTCGTTCCTCTACTGATCGCTTTGCTGGCTCTTGAGTATCTGGTCATGCCGCCAGGCATAGTTAATTGTGCTCTTGCCATGCGGGCCGGGAAGCTGACCGGAACTGCCGCGGTTGCCGGGGGGCAGGTCGTCGCAGCCAATCTGCTAACGGCGGTGATCGCCGTCATCTGGCCGTCGCCATTTGCCCTTATCGTGCCCCGCGTGCTTACGGCGCCACTCTGGCTTTGGGGCATGCGGCGCCTGCATCCCGTGGCCGTTTCAGGGAGCGGTATCGTCGCGCCTGTCCGACCATTCCTTGGTTTCGGTGCATGCATCCTCGGAAGTGAATTCGTTCGTGCGCTCAGGCTTCAGGCCGACAAACTTCTGATAGGGGCACTCTTGGGTGCCGAAGCGCTAGGCATTTACTTCTTCGCATTCAATGCGGGCCTGAGCCTCGCCACATCGGCGTCAGTCGCATTCTCGCGCGTCATCTTTCCGCGGATCACGGCGTCCACGGACAAACGCGAAGCCGCGCGTCAGGGAACGTGGCTCGTCGCTTTGCTAGCCTCACCGGTAATCCTGATGCAGGCACTCGCTGCACCAATCTATGTGCCGCTTCTCTTTGGGAGCGACTGGGCTTTCATCTCCTCGACCGTGTCCATCCTCTGCCTTGCGGCGATCCCCACACTGCTCTGGTCGGGAACCGCACAGTGGCTACGCGCTGAGGACCGGGCAGGAATGGAACTTGCAATAACCACTGTTATGACGGTCGCGCTCATGTTCTCGACCTGGCTGCTCGCACCTCTCGGAATCGAAGCAATTGCCTGGGGCTACCTTGCAGTGACCTCGCTGATCCAATGCGTGGCGTCCTTCCCGCTCCTGATCATCAACACGCAGAAAGAGGCCTGATATGCCAAGCTTCTCGGTTGTCATACCGTGCTACAATTGCGCTTCGTCGCTTCCCGCCACGCTTGCCTCGGTCAAGGCGCAAACGGTTACGGATTGGGAAGTCATCCTCGTCGATGACGGATCCACAGATGCCACACCGGCAGTTCTGGCAGAGGAAGCAAAAGCTGACGAACGCATCAGGGTCGTCCAGCTAGAAAACGGGGGGCCGGCGCGCGCACGCAACCATGGCGCACGTGTTGCGAACGCCGATGTCATCGCATTCCTCGATTCTGACGATCTCTGGTTTCCAAAGAAACTCGAGTCAGTCGACCAGTGTATGAAGGCACATCGGAACGCCGATGCTGTCTTTGGACGCATCGCCTTTTTCCGTGAAAACGACGGAATTGATGCGACTACATCCACCGTAAAGCCGGGCTGGCTGTCTCTCGGGGCTTGCCTCGGTGAGAACCCGGCATGCACAGTTTCCAATTTGACGGTTTCCCGTAAGGCGTTTCTGGGCACCGGAGGCTTTGCGGAAGACATGCGCCACGCCGAGGACCTCGAATGGATGATCCGGGCCATCTTGAGCGGTCTCTCCATTGCAGGAACAGCGGAACTCCATGTGCGCTACAGGGCTTCCGACGGTGGGCTTTCGTCTGACTTGCGAGAAATGCATGCCGGCTGGCGTCGTGCCGTCTTCACCGCTCAGCACGAAGTTTCTCGCGCCGATCTGAAGCGTGCCGAGGCCGTCCACTTGCGCTATCTTGCGCGCAGAGCCCTGCGCATAGCGGCGCCTTCGAGCACTGCGCTACACTTTGCCAAGGCTGGTATGCGCGCGAACCCGATTGCTTTTCTTGGCGGCGCGCATCGTGGACCCGCAACCCTGCTGGGCTGCCTAGCGGCTCCAATCCTTCCAGAATTCATCCGCCACCGCGCGTTCGCATAAGAGAACAAGTCATGCCCAGAGCCAGCATTGTCGTGCCTGCGTACAACACGCTTTCTACGCTTCCCGAAACCGTCCAAAGTCTTCGCTCCCAGACCTTTCAGGATGTTGAGATCATCGTCGTAGACGACGGCTCGTCCGACGGTACGGCAGACTGGGTGCGGTCACAGGATGACCCGCGGCTGCGCCTCGTTCGGCAGGTGAACCGAGGTCTTGCCGGCGCACGCAACGGTGGCATTGGAGCAGCAAGGGGCGAATACATCGGCTTTTGTGATGGGGACGATCTTTGGGAGCCAGAAAAGCTTGAGCGTCACGTGGCGTTTCTCGATGCCCGACCCGAGGTTGGGCTGACATATTCGGGATCCGTTCTTGTTGATGAAAAGGGGAACTCTATGGGTCTCTTTCAGAAACCAAAGGCGGATCGCGTGTCTCCGCGGGACGTTCTGTTGAGGAATCCTATTGGAAATGGATCGAGCCCGGTATTCCGGCGCGCTGCACTGGATGATCTGGCGTTCCGTCCTGCGGGCGAAGCGCGAAACTGGTGGTTCGATGAGACTTTTCGGCAGTCTGAAGATATCGAATGCTGGATGCGTCTGGCTCTGACGACGAACTGGCATATTGCAGGCATTACAGATCCGCTGACGCGTTACCGGATTGTCTCGACAAGCCTCTCCGCTAACCTTGAACGTCAGTACGAGTCCTGGTGCAGGGTGGCCGACCGGGTGGCAGAGTTCGCTCCCTCATTTTCGAAGCAGAACCTGCCCAAGGCACGCGCATATCAGCTGCGGTACCTCGCGCGGCGCGCCGTCTCACTCGGGGACGGTGCCATGGCGTTGCGATTGAGTTTACGATCACTGGCGTGTTCCCTGCACCCTGCGCTCGTCGAGCCCGTCAAAACGGCTACGACCCTAGGAGCGGCGATGGTCCTCTTGGCAGGTGGCCGTTCGATATTGCGCCGTGCCATGGGAGTTTCGGCCGCATGAAACGCATTTGCCATATTGTAGATGACACGAGTCCAGGTGGAGTGACTCGGCTCCTCGACTATATTCTCACGTCCAACGAGATGGAAAAACTGGGCGCGCATTCGGTTGTTGCGGTTAAAGCGGGAGCCAGCCTCCCGCCTAGACTTGATGCCGATGTAATCGTCTCACACGTGGTTCTGTCTTGGCGGAACCTGCCATTCTTTCTGGCCCTTCGGTCACGCTATGCGCGCGTACCACTCATGCATATGGAGCATAGCTACTCTCCCGCCTTCTTCCGCGATGAGGTTTCCGCCCCAAGACGCTTTGGTGCAATGCTGTCGGTCTCACTGTCCTTGTTCGACAGAGTGATAACGATTAGCTCCGCGCAGAGAGACTGGCTTAAGGGTATTGCCCGTCTCGATGACAAGGACGTTGTCCTTGTTTCCCCCCTTGTGGAGCTCAAGCCCTTCTTCGACATTCCCGTGTCGACGGGTTCGATTGCGCGCATCGGGGCAATCGGTCGGCTGGATCGCCAGAAGGGTTTCGATATCCTTGTCCGGGCCTTTAGGGCCGCAAACCTACCGAATGTATCGTTGCACATCTTCGGCGATGGCCCGGAACGTGAAAAACTAGAGCGCCTCGCAGTGGGTGAGAGCTCAATCGTGTTCCATGGACACACGGATTGCCCGGCCGACGCCATGGCCAGCGTTGACGCGGTTGCAATGCCTTCCCGACGCGAGCCATATGGCTTAGTTGCTCTCGAAGCCCTGGCGGCTGGACGTCCACTGCTTGTGTCGGCCGCGGATGGCCTTCTCGATCACGCAGCAAATGGCGCACGACTGGTCTCGCGGTTGACGTCCGAGGACTGGTCAGCCGCCCTCATCGAATTGGTTGCGCAACAGCACGCGGATAACTCTCGGTCCAACCGACAGCGCGCCCGCGCTGCTCAGCATCGCTTCGTTGAAGGATGGGCGCACCTGCTCCACTAGCTCTAGGACGAAGCCGTGCCGCGCCGGTGGCGCATTTCTCTTACGTGAATGCCAAGGAGCAGCAGAGCAGGCCACAATAGATAAGCCTCAATCTCGATATTCTCCCCCATCGACAAGATGAGGAGGACCAGCATGATGCCAAAAGGCAGCCTGCCGTTGGGATGGACAATGGCGTCCCGGGCACAGACCAGAAAATGCAGGATGAAGGGCACGGCGAACGCGGCAAAGCCCACGACGCCTTTCACGAATAGCAGGGCCCACCAGGTGTGATGCGATCCGATGGGCATGTATTCCACGATATGCGGCCCGGGCTCCACCTGGCCATGCCCGAACCATACGGATTCGTTTGCCCAGCGTTCACGTGCAATTCTCTGGAGTGTCTCTCGTATGCGCGTACTGTCGGCGCGCGCCCGGCGAAAGACGGCAACTGCGTCCACCACTGCGTGTGATATGGGCGTCCACGCCGCCGCCATCGAAGCTGCCAGTGAAGCACCAAGCGTCCACGCCCATGTCTTAAGCAGAAGCGGCATCATCCGAGGCCCCACCGAGGCGATGAAGAGTGCAACCACGCTCATGCGGGACTTCGACAAAAGGATCATCGCAATTCCGGCAAGACAGCCAGCGACAAGCCATCCGCGATGTTTTTCTTCGAGCGCAAAGAGCACTGTGACCACCCCAAGCAGCCCCGCAAAGGGAGACCAGGGCGCATAGAATTGCCAGCGGGGCGTCCATGTAGCTGGATCCAAAGTGTAGAGATAGACGGTGAAGTACTCTGACCCTGGCCCGCCGACAGCTTTCAAAGGCGAGGTGAAAACCCGCTCTGGCAGGCCGATGAAAGGTGCGACCAGCAAGACGGGCAGAAGTAGAAGTGTTATCAATGCGAGACGGGAGCTCGCGCGGATGATGACCTCCCGGCGGATCTGGAGGATGGCCCCGGCGGCAGGGAAAAGGGCCAGAAGCGCCCAGCCCTTGGCCCATCCAATTGTCGACTTGATCGTCTTAACTAGACCGAGCCCCCAGTTCACGTGACCGGCCCACAGGGCGACAAGCATGACGAACATACCGATGCACCAAAGCCAGACGATTCCCGGGATGGGACCAGCGGGTTGAAGGTCACGCCTTAGCGCGGGCCCGAGATAGAGCGAAAGGACCGCCAACCCCGCCAGGGCCCAGGCGAGTACCGGACCGACGACGTAAAGCCCGCCGATTGCGTAGAACCCCCACGTCCAGACTAGAGTGAACGAAACTATGCGTTCTGGAAGCGTCACTTGGCGCCTGTCACCATAAGCCGGTCGATCAGCGGCCGTCGGATCCATGCGAGAAGCAGGCCGACGAACAGCATGAAAGTCCCAGCAGCGCCTGCGGCGATGGCAATCTTCGGTTTCGGTGATGTCGCGCGTTCAGGTAGCGATGCGTCGGCGAGGACCTGCACCAGTGGGTAAGAAGCATAGACGTCTGACTTGGATGTGTCTGTCCGCGCCAGAGCCGAGGCAAAAACTGCCTCAGCCACTTTGTAATCGCGTGAAAGGTCATCAAGGCGCGAAGCCAAGGGAGCAAGCCGCGCAAGACGCGTATCGTCATCTTTCACCTGCCTCTCCAAAGAGACTTCGGTTGATGCCATGGCCTCGCACAGTGCGGCCTGTTCAACGAGGTCTGACAGAAGTCCTGCCCGTGCGGTTTCGGGGGAAAAATCTAGGGTCGCCAAAGTCACGCGAGCGCCGCCTGCCACCATCCGGCCGCGTTCCAAGAGCTTTAGCTCTGTTCCGGCGACAGCCTGGCTCGCGCTTGTCACACGTGGGTGGCGGGGCCCGTAGCGACCGCGACGATCGGCCAATGCACCAGATTGCTCCGCGTGTAGTTTTGCCAGTTCCTGAAATTCTGGATCTGCGTGCAGGCGCAGGTTCGTGGCTGCGCTTACGGCGTCCATTCCCAGCCTGTCGGCAAGTGCTTTAAGCTGAGCATCTGCCGAGGCACGTTCCGACCGGGCGTCTTCAAGCCGGTCTGCCAGTTCGTCCCGAGCTGCGACGAACTCTTTGTAGTGATCGAAGGAGAGAATGCCAGACTGCTTCTGAAGCGCCTCAATCTCAGTGCGGAGCCTCTCGACATCCATCCGATATTCTACGATCGCGGATCGTGCTGCCTCGTCGCGATGAGCAAGCTCGTCACGACGCAGGATATCAAGCTCATCCAGAAAGATCTGAAGTACGGATGCGGCGCGCAACTGCGCATCCTTGGGTGACGGTCCCGTCATCTCAAAATGGATAAGCGACGTTTCATCAACAAGCTTGATACGGGGCTTTCCAAGCGAATTTTGCTCGATCCCCAATTCACTTGCAGCACGCTCAAGTGTTCGGTTCGCGGATAAAAGTCGCTTATAGGTTTGCGTTGGACTGATGCGCGATGAAGAAAACGCCGATGCCGCAGATGAGGATGCCTGGCCCAGATCCGCAAGGTTGACAGAAGACTGGGCGCCAGAGCCTGGCAGGATCAAGGATACTTCGGAAGTGTAGCTCGGCGGTGTAATCTTCAGATATGTCACAACCGGGACCCAAAGCGCACAGGCTGATAAACCGAAGAGAGCCAAATAGCGGGGAAGTCGACCCGCGTCGTTCAACCGGCCACCGCGAAACAATCGC
>CAWUIX010000122.1:0-6769 GCA_963922395.1 uncultured Rhodobacterales bacterium
GATCAGGCGGCCGAGACCGTGCGGGCAGTTGTCGACCGCCTGGAAGCGCGCGCAGGAATGGACGCCTTCATCGCGATGCGGGAGCGATACTTCGACCAGATCAACTGGTCTGTGGCACAGCATATCCTCGATCTGGGCTGTGGCACCGGCGCCTCGACCCGTGCCATCGCCACCCGGGCGGCGCCGGGGGCAGAGGTCGTCGGTTCAGATCTATCGGCAGAACTGATTGCGGAGGCCAAGGCGCTGACGCCAGAGTTAGGGGATGATGTTCCGATCCGCTATGAAGTTGCCGATTCCGGCGCGACGGGTGACGCGGAGGCGCAATACGATCTGGTCTTTGCCCACACGCTCGTCAGCCATGCGACGGACCCTGGTGCTGTGCTAAAAGAGGCGGCTCGCGTCCTGCGCCCCGGTGGTGTGATCGCGGTTTTCGACGGAGACTATGCCTCGATCACGTTCGGATACGGGGATGCCGACGAAAACGCAGCTATGGTCAAAGCCATGCTGAAGGCCGTGGTCGGAAACCCCTACATCCTCCGACAGTTCCCAGAGCTGGCCCGGGATGCCGGACTGGAGATTTCAGATTTCATCCCTGATCTCCTCGCTGAAGCCGGCACCAATCAGTTCTTCGCCTTTATCGATGCCTACATCCCCGCGGCCATCGGCCAAGGCCATTTGGATGAGGCCACAGGAAAGGATTGGCTGGCCCGACAGCGTCAGGCATCGGATGAAGGTGCCTTCTTCGGGGCCTGCAACTATTACACTTATCTCCTGCGCAAGGCGGGGTGAAGTTCGATTGGCAATCCTTGCGCTTGCGTGCCTAGGCGTCGGGCCGTAAACCCGGCCAGAATAAGAGTGGCCTGAAAGACGAGCTTAAACGATGCGCCTCACCCGCTATTTCCTGCCGGTCCTGAAGGAAACCCCGGCAGACGCCCAGATCGTGAGCCACCGGCTGATGCTTCGGGCCGGTATGATCAAACAGGCCTCCGCCGGGATCTATTCCTGGTTGCCCCTGGGCTACCGCGTTCTGCGGAACATCGAGCGGATCGTGCATGAGGAACAACAGCGCGCGGGCCATATCCCGATGCTGATGCCGACGCTGCAGTCGGCAGACCTCTGGCGCGAAAGCGGCCGCTACGACGACTATGGTGAAGAGATGCTGCGCATCCGCGACCGGCATGATCGGGACATGCTCTATGGCCCGACGAATGAAGAGCTGATCACCGACATCTTTCGAAGCCACGTGACGTCCTACAAGGACCTGCCCCTCACCCTCTACCACATCCAGTGGAAGTTCCGGGATGAGATCCGCCCGCGCTTTGGCGTGATGCGGGGCCGTGAGTTCCTTATGAAGGACGGCTATAACTTCGACGTCTCCAAAGAGGCGGCTCTGCACGCCTATAACCGGCACCTCGTCAGCTATCTCAGGACTTACGAACGCATGGGCCTTCAGGCGATCCCGATGCGCGCCGATGGCGGCCCGATTGGGGGCGATTATACGCATGAATTCCTCGTTCTGGCGGAAACCGGAGAATCGGAGGTCTTCTACGATAGCGCGGTCACCGACCTCACCTTCGGCGACCGCGAGATCGACTATGACGACGTAGATCAGTGTCAGTCCGTTCTCGAAGAGTTCACGACGCGCTATGCGCGGACCGACGAAACCCATGACGAAGCGCTGTTCAACGAACAGGTGCCAGAGGACCGGCGCCGCAGTGCGCGCGGGATCGAGGTCGGACAGATCTTCTATTTCGGCACAAAGTACTCGGACGCCATGGGTGCAATGGTCGATGACGGGCAGGGCGGGCGCGTGTCGGTCCATATGGGATCGCACGGCATTGGCGTCTCACGCCTTCTGGGCGCGATTATCGAGGCGAGCCACGACGATAAGGGCATCATCTGGCCCGAAGGCGTCACGCCGTTCCATGCAGGCATCGTGAACCTGCGTCAGGGAGATGCGGCGACGGATGCCGCCTGTGACGCGATCTATGCCGGGTTGAAGGCAAAAGGCCTCGACCCGCTCTACGACGACCGCGACGAACGCGCGGGTGGCAAGTTCGCGACGATGGACTTGGTCGGGTTGCCTTGGCGGATCACCGTTGGGCCGCGTGGCCTGGACAAGGGCGTGGTCGAGTTGACCTCTCGACGTACGGGCGAAAGCGAGGAGCTGTCGGCCGAGGCGGCGGTTGAACGGATCGCGGGGATTTATCTGCCCGTGCACTTCTAGGAGAATCTGATGGGGTATCTGTCTACGCTGAGAAAGGCCCTCAGAAGACGCCGTACACTGCGAAACGCAAACCGAAACACGTGCAGGGCCTTCGAAGCTCTTTCAGTGGCGGATCGTGATGATGTTCTATCTCAAATGCGCAGGTTCCGGCCTGTGGATACCGGACACAGATTGATCCGTGTTGGCCCCGATTTTGATGGTGGTTATCTTGTTCCCGATGATTTAGAGGCCCTTTCAGCGCTCTATTCACCAGGCGTGTCGGACACGACGGGCTTCGATCTGCAAATTGCAGAACGAGGCATCGCTTGCTTCCTTGCAGATGGTACGATCGACGCGCCCGAAACTCTCCATCCCGCCATGACGTTCAGTAAGACGATGATCGGCGCTCGGGATGGCCCCGGCGTAATTTCACTTGAGAACTGGATCGCGAGCACGCGCCCGCCCCAAGGCGATCTGCTGCTGCAGATGGATATCGAGGGTTCTGAGTATGATGTGATGGCAAACACTTCTCGGGACGTATTCTCCCGCTTCCGCATCATCGTGGTGGAGTTACACGATCTTGATCTAATGCTGCTTGGAGACGGCCGTGCGGTTCTGTCCGCTTGCCTCGACAGACTATTGGACGAGCACGTCATCTGCCACGTGCATCCGAACAATTGGTTCCCACCCATCAGGATCGCCGGACAGGCCGTTCCCAGATACTTGGAGTTGTCTCTTCTCCGCCGAGACCGCATCGTCCATAACAACGGCCAGGAGGCTGAATTTCCGCATCCTTTGGACATGAGAAACGTCCCTGACAAGCCGGCTGAGAAGTATGATCCATTCTGGCAGGTCTAGTCCAACATGGCAGACCTTCCGACGATCGCGCTCCAAACGCCTGACATGACCTCTGGGCATGAAGGGCCCAGAGTGTCCATCATCACTGTCACTCGCAACCTGATCGAGGCTGGGCGCGCGGCCTCGATGCGCACAGCAATCGAATGCGTCCAAACCCAGACGGCGCGCCAGATCGAGCACATCATTCTTGACGGTGCCTCGACCGATGGAACGCAAGACTTCATCCAAGAGACAGTAGATCTCTTCGCGAAGGACCCCAAAGCGGTCCCGATCCACTTCAAAAGCGAACCGGACCAGAGCCTCTACGACGCTATGAACAAAGCCGTGGCGCTCAGTCGTGGCGAATATGTTCTGTTTCTGAACTCGGACGACTCGATTGCGGCTCCAACTGCATTAGAAAAGGTGCTGGCAGAATTAGGCTCCCGACGACCGGATTACGTTTTTGGTGAAACGATCTATGTGGACGAGGATGGAAGTCGAAAGCACTCCCGCAGACTAACGTCCAAGGGGATCCTCCAAAGCATCCCCTTCTGTCACAACTCCACCCTGATCCGGCGTGACGCCTTTAACGCTCTGGGCGGACACGATCTGCAGTTTCGCATTGTCGCTGACTACGACATGGTCCTCAGAATGATGATGGAGGGGCGTCCGGGATTTGAGGTTCACGTTCCGGTATCGATCTTTCATACCGGCGGCTTGTCATCCGATGCGCTTTCGACCTCGCTGGAAATGATCCGATCATGGCGCAAGAATTACGGCCCTTACGTCGATATGGCCCGATATACAGATGAAGAGGCGCTTCACTGGATACGGATTGGCCAGTTGCCACTCCGCGTTACTGGCGCCCTGCTTTTGGCGTTTCGTGCAAACAGAGTCATGCGCCGTGCCGCGACGCACAGCATGCTAAAAACAATACGCAGGCGGCTTCAGCCGTGGCGGACGTGGGACAACCTTGCCAAGGCGGAAAAGCCTGTGGCGGAGGCAAAGCAATGAGAGCATTCTGTCCGCGACGAAGGTCAATGCTCCAGATTTCCCGATGACCCCCTGCTTCTACATCAATCTAGACCGAGTTCCCGAGCGCCGCGCGTTCATGGAAGAGCAGGCAGAAAGGGCAGGCCTTGGCTCCGATCTGCACCGCCTGCCTGCGACGGATGGGGCCATGGGCTGTGTCATTGCCGAATACAAACCGCACAGCTGGGGACCGAGATGGGAACTGACGCCATCGGAAGTTGCGGTGTTTGACAGTCACAGGCGCGCCTGGCGGGCCGGGCTGGAACGTGATGCGGGCCCCTTTGTGGTTTGCGAGGACGACCTGCGGTTATCGTCGATGTTCGGGAAGGGCCTAGCCAGCGCACTGGCGGTTGCCAAGGATGGCGACGTGATCAAGTTGGACGGAGTGTTTCATCCACGTCGATATGGTCCCCCGGTTCCTACTGGTCCAGCGTCAGCGGTGCGTTCGATATTGCAAACGGCACCCAGTGCGGCATGCTATCTGGTCACCCCTGGCGCTGCCGCAAAGATGTTGAAGGCGTCGGACACGTTCTGCGATCATCTCGATGATTTTGTGTTTGATCCGAGCGCCACCTGGCAGATTTGGCAACTAGATCCGGCGATTGCGGTCCAGTCTACATTCTCAGCCGCTCATACCGAAGACGGGGTCGCGGGCATCAGCGAGCGAACGCAATCCGAAGCGGCCAAGGCACGTGGACCGGCCCTCTATCGCGGGCTGAAAGAAATGCGGCGCAGCCTGCAGCGCATTTATCGGGTGACCATCGGGGACCGAACACTATTGGCGACTGGTGGCTTTATTGGTGCGGTCCCGCTTGCGGCGGATCTAGGAGCTTATAGAAGCGCTGCTGAGTGACGCGATGGGTCCCTTGGGGAAACCCCCCTTGACCCTGCTCAGCGATCCGCGCACCTTCCGGCCAACAAAAATCCGGAGCAGTCATGTCGGTCCGAATGGCCCCTTTTTCCAGCTATGAATGGCTGATCGCCTGGCGGTACCTGCGTGCGCGCCGGGCCGAGGGTGGGGTCAGTGTGATGACCTGGATCAGCCTGGTGGGGATCACCCTCGCGGTCGCCGCGCTGATCATCACGCTGTCGGTCCGGGCCGGGTTTCGGACGGAGTTTGTGGATACGATCCTGGGCGCGAATGCCCATGTCACGCTTTATTCGCAGACGTATCAGACGGAAACCGGCCAGCTGTCCCGTGTGATCGGGGAGTTTGACGGCATCGCCGAAGCCGTGCGCGGGATCGACGGTGTGATCCGGGTGGCCCCCTTGGTGCGTGGCCAGGTGATGGCCAATGCGCGCGATGAGAACGCGCCGGGCGATGTCTACGGGATCCGGGCAGAGGATCTGGCAACCCTGCCACGTATTGCAGAGAGCGAGCGATCTCTGGGGGATCTGGACCGGTTTGGCGAAGGGGTGGCCATTGGATCGGGATTGGCCCGTGAACTTGGGATCTCTGTGGGCGATGTGATCCGCCTGATCTCTCCCAACGGGGTCAAGACCGCCTTTGGAACCTCCCCACGTGTCTCGAATTACGAGGTGGTCTATGTCTTCACAGCGGGTCGATACGACATCGACCGGGTGCGCATCTACATGCCGCTTGAAGAAGCGCAGCTCTACTTCAACCGCGACGGTGTCGTGGACGAGATCGAGATCATGGTGGAGCGGCCTGAAGAGGTTGAACGGCTTACCCCAGCTTTGATGGAGGCAGGGGGGCCAAGGGCCCTGACCTGGACCTGGCGGCAAAGCGCGGGCGATTTTCTGCGGGCGCTGGAGATTGAGGACACGGTGATGTTTGTCCTCATGAGTGTCCTTGTCCTGATTGCCTCGATGAACATCATCTCCGGCCTTGTGATGCTCGTGAAAAACAAAGGGCGCGATATCGGGATTCTGCGCACCATGGGTCTCACCGAAGGAGCGGTGATGCGCGTTTTCTTCATATGTGGGGCGCTCGTTGGCACGCTCGGGACGTTCTTTGGGGTGATCCTCGGATCTCTCTTCGCGATCTATTTCGATCAGATCCTCGCCTTCGTGAACGGCGCCTCCGGCGGGCAGGTCTGGGACGCCTCGATCCGCGGGATTTACCGCTTGCCGGCTGAGCTTCGGGTCGAGGACGTCCTAAGCGCCGTGGGTCTTTCCCTGGGCCTTTCCTGGCTCATCACACTTCTCCCCGCGCGCCGGGCCGCCCGGCTCAACCCGGTTGAGGCGCTGCGCTATGAGTGAACCTGCGCTTCAGCTGGACGGGATTGCAAAGACCTACAATCGCGGTCGCGCGAACGCGCTTGAGGTTCTGAGTGATGTGTCGGTTACGCTGTCTCCGGGCGAGGTTGTGGCGCTTGTGGCGCCGTCTGGGGCCGGGAAATCAACGCTCCTGCATATTGCTGGGCTTCTGGACACGGCAGACAATGGAACTGTCACTGTCGGGGCTTCGGATCTAACGCAAGCTTCGGACAAGCGGCGGACAGAGGCGCGGCGTCAGGACATTGGGTTTATCTATCAGTTTCATCATCTTCTGCCGGAGTTCACGGCGGCTGAGAATATCGTCCTGCCGCAGCTGGCGAACGGGACCAGCCGGGCGGATGCCGATCGCCGAGCCGCAGATCTGTTGACCCGTGTCGGCCTGGCCGAGCGCGCCGACCATCGCCCCGCCGCCTTGTCGGGCGGTGAACAACAGCGCGTGGCGTTCTGCCGTGC
>CAWUIX010000123.1:0-6756 GCA_963922395.1 uncultured Rhodobacterales bacterium
ATCCGTCATCTCCTGACCGCCCCCCTCCACAACGGTGACACCTTGGGGCAGGGCGTCCGTCGCGATCCCTTCACGCAACCCGCTGCCCAACCCGCCCGGCGCTCCAGGAACAGCAAAGAGGAACGCGTGCCCGGGCTTGCCTTCAAGCAATCTCAACAAGGCCCCCAGCCGAAGCCCCTGCGCCCCCACCCGAAAGAGGTCCGGGCGCTGCGTTGCATCGGTGCCCAGAAACCAGGTCTCCTCTCCGTCGGTCACGAAATGCCCGGTCAGGACGAAGGCCAGCCGTTCTGCATCCAAAAGATCGTCATACCGATCCGCAAACCGCTGCCGGAGTTGCCGCGCCCGCGCATCGGTCAAGGCAAGAACCTCAAACCCCGCATCTACGGCGGCCTCGGTCACACCTACCGTGTCTAATGGTGCGCCGACATCAGGCAGCCGGTCATAATTCCGGTTGGTGACGATCACTGTCAGATCCTGCGCCGCCACCGTACCTGCGGACATCAGCCCCGCGACAAGTGCGGAAACCCAAAGCCTCATGGTCTTCATTCTGTTCTTCGTCCTTCAGCCATAATCGCGCGTATCGTCGATCACCTTCCCATCATTCGGCAGGCTCCCCGGCGCAACAAGCCGGATCTCGCCCCGAAGCTTCAGGACCTCGACAACCGCGGTTTCATAAGCCTCCGGGTCGCACAGATCGGTTTCGATATGCACTATCATATGGTCTGATGTCTCTTTGCGGGAGGCCTCCACCCGGATGCGCCCGACCTCTGGCCGCGCCTTCGCAAGCGCCGCCACCTGTTCGGGCCGGACGAACATGCCTTTGATCTTCGTGGTCTGATCGGCGCGCCCCATCCAACCCGCAATCCGCATATTGGTCCGCCCACAGGGGCTCTCACCGGGGACCACCTTGGACATATCGCCGGTCGCAAACCGAATGAGCGGATAATCCGGGTTCAGCGTGGTCACCACGATTTCACCGACATCCCCCACCGGAACGGGTTCGCCCGTGCCCGGTCGCACGATCTCAAGGATCACGCCCTCATCGACGATCATCCCTTCCTTGGCCGGGCTCTCATAAGCGACGTGACCCAGATCCGCGGTGCCATAGCATTGCAGACATGTGATCCCGCGCGCCTCATATCCTGCCCGCATCGCCGGAAAGAGCGCCCCGCCAGACCCGGCCGCCTTCGTGATCGCAAGGGTCACCCCATCTGCATCGGCCCGCTCCAGAATGGTCGCCAGATAGTCGGGCGTCCCCGCATAGGCCGTCACGCCCAGGTCCCGCGCCGCCCGCACCTGCAACTCGGTCTGCCCCGTACCGGCCGGAAACACCGTCGCCCCCACAGCACGTGCCCCGTTCTCGATCATCATTCCTGCCGGCGTCATGTGATAGCCAAAGCAGTTCTGAACGATATCGCCCGGCCCAAACCCGGCGGCATGCAAGAACCGCCCGAACCGCCACCAATCCGAGCCCGTATTCCCGGGCTCATAAATCGGCCCCGGCGACTGAAACACATGATCATAAGACGTCACCGCGCCCGCAAACCCTCCGAAGGGAGGGGTTGCCTCCTGCGCCGCGCCGATCGCCGACTTCCGCAAAACCGGCAGCGCCGCAAGATCCTCAAGGCTCGACAGCGAGACATCGCGCAACGTGTCCCCAAAGCCGCTAAGCGCCCCCGCACGCGCGACCTGTTCCTGAAGCGCCTGAAGCTGGTCCGCCGCCCGCGCATCCGCACTCCGGGTCTCCAGCTCGTCGTAGAATTCGCTCATCTCACGCTTCCTTCTTTCCGAACAGGGCCCGCCCGGGCCACCGCGACAAGACGCCCTGTTGAATGCTGCACCGCAGCATCGTATGCAACCGCATACGCGCGCGGCCCGGGATCACCGTATGATCCCGCAGATTGACTGTGCCAAAACGAATGATTGATACGCTCGGCGATAACGCGGAAATCCTTTTCACCCCGGACGGCATCGACACCCGCTTGTCCTTCGATGAACCCCGCATGATCTTTGAGATCGACCTCGGCCATGTCCACTTCCACGATACTGGCGAAGTCAACGCCTTCTACGACCGGCTCGAGGAACGGATCGACGAAACCGGCGAACCCCTCTGGTTCTTCTTGATCAATTACCAGGGCTGCCGCATCGACCCGGCTGCCTGGATCGCTTTCTCGCGCCGGGGCAAAACCCTGAACCTTGCCCATTCCATGGGCTCCGTGCGCTACGACGCTTCCCCCGAAACTACGGCACAAATTGAGCGCGCCGCGGGAACAGAGGCGTTCGACCCCAACCTCTTCGCCACCCGCGATGCCGCCATCGAACGGATCGCCAATTTGCCGTCTACCCGCCGCGTCCGGGTCACCCACGATCCCACATATACCCGCGACGATTTCATCTCCCGCGTCACGTTCTTCGCCGAAGATCAGATCATGGAAGTCGACTTTTCCGACTTCACCTTCCACCACGCCCGGGACGTCAACGACTTCTACAACTTCATCGAAGAGCTGATCAAAAAGACGGACCAGAAGTGGTACTTCCTGGTGAACTACAACAACACCAAGATCGACCCGGCGGCCTGGGTCCAATATGCCCGGCGCGGCAAGGCCCTGAACATCGCCGCCTCGCTTGGGTCTGTGCGCTATGCCGCGGGATCGGAGACTGAAAAGGAAATCCGAATGCGCGCTGAAAGCCAGGAGTTCCGCCCAAACATCCGCAACACCCGCGAAGAAGCGCTCGAACGGCTGGCCGAGATCAAGGCAGGCGGCTGATCCCGCCGCAGGGCAGGGCGCCTCAGTCCACAAGACCAAGCTGGCGCGCAATCGTCGCGCTGTCGTAATAGTCCCGCCCTTCAACCACCTTCCCGTCCTTGACGCGCATCACGCTGCAATACCGCGCCTCCATGCGCCGCCCGCTCGGGGGAAATGTGCCGAGGCTGGAGTGCAGGGGACCGGTCTGCGTGCCGCGATTGAGGAACTCAACCACCGCCCAGTCTCCATCGACGATCACATTCGTGACCTTGACTTCACCATCGGGAAAGGCCGCCCGCCACCGTTCATAGTCGTCCTTGTAAGCCGTCGGACCGGGCTGCGCCTCGCCGCGCGCCACATCCTCAAACTTACACTCCTCCGCAATCACCGCCATGCCCCGCTCCGGGTCCCGCAGGTCCCAGCTCTCATGGAACTGCCGCACAATCCGCTCGGTCTCCAGCATCTCAGAACTCCAACACCACGGTGCCCAGCTTCTCCCCGGCCTCTACCATCGCATGGGCCGCCGCCGCATCGGCGAGCCCGCCGCCGGGCACGACCGCATGGGACAACGCCGTGGCCTCCAGCCAACCCGCCATTTGCGCGGCCCCGCGCCGATGCACTTCCGGTGGGATCAGATAGGCGATCAGCATCCGCAGCGTCACGTTCCGAAACATAAACCCATAAAACTTCAGCTCCGGCTCCATCCGCGAGGCAGAGGCATAGGACGATATCGTCCCGCCGGTCTTGATCACACCCAGCGTGGCCTCCTGGTTCGCCGCGAAGTCAACCTCTACAACGCGGTCAACGCCCGTGCCGCCGGTCAGGTCCATCACCGCCTCGGCCACATCCGTGGTCCGGTAATTGATCCAGTCCGCGGCGCCCGCATGGCGCGCCTTCTCTTCCGAAGACACGGTGGTGATCACCCGCGCGCCACCAAGGGCCGCCATCTGACAGGCATAGCGCCCCACGGTCCCCGCGCCGCCGGTGACCAGAACGGTCTGACCCGCCAGATCCGCCCCATCCCCGTAAAGGGCATACCACGCCGTCATCGCCGGGATCCCGAAACAGGCGCCCTCCGCGAAAGACGCCGCATCAGTCAGCCGCACCGCCTGCGCCTCCGGCAGGGCCACGTATTCCGCTCCCGTGCCAAAGGCCCGGTTCCAAGCTGCATTCCAGACCCAGACACGCGCGCCGATCCGGGCCCGGTCAACGCCCGCGCCCACATCCTCAATTACACCCGCCCCGTCCGAATGCGGAACGATCCGCGGAAACGCCATCGTCGCCCCGGGCCGCAATCCGGCGCGCAGCTTCACATCCGATGGATTGATCCCGCTCGCGCGAAGGCGCACCAGCACCTCACCTGGCCCCGGCACAGGGGTCGCCACCTCGCCCACTTCAAGGACATCCGCCGCCGGGCCAAAGCCTTCGTACCAAACCGCCTTCATACGCTTAACTCAGCCACCGCTTCCGGCGCCGGTAACTCCGCACATCCCGGAACGACTTCCGCCCTTCGTCCGACATGCCGAGATAGAATTCTTTCACATCTTCATTCGTCAGAAGCTTATCGGCCGGACCGTCCATCACCACGCGCCCCGATTCCAGGATGTATCCGTAGTGGGCAAACCGCAGGGCGACATTGGTGTTTTGCTCCGCCAGAAGGAAGCTCACCCCCTCGTTCTCATTGAGCGATTTCACCCGCTCGAAAATGTCTTCCACCAGCTGCGGCGCGAGCCCCATGGACGGCTCATCCAGAAGGATCGTCTCAGGCCGGCTCATCAGCGCGCGCCCGATCGCCGTCATCTGCTGCTCACCGCCCGAGGTATATCCGGCCTGACTGCGCCGGCGCTCTTTGAGCCGCGGGAAATAGCTGTAAACCAGCTCCAGGTCCCGCTCGATCTCCGCCCGGCCATCGGTCCGCGTATAGGCGCCGGTCAGGAGATTCTCTTCCACCGTCAGATGCTCAAAGCAATGCCGGCCCTCCATCACCTGAATGACCCCGCGCTTCACCAATGCCGCCGGGTCCAGTGCCGATACCGGCTCGCCGCGATAGGTGATGGTGCCCTTGGTCACCTCGCCCCGCTCGGCCTGCAACAGGTTCGAAATCGCCTTCAGGGTCGTTGTCTTCCCGGCCCCGTTCCCGCCCAGAAGGGCCGTGATCCCGCCTTTCGGTACCGTCAGGCTGACACCCTTCAGAACAAGGATCACGTGGTCATAAATCACCTCGATGTTGTTCACATCGAGAAGCGTCTCAACCTCGGTCTCGCCTTGCGCGTCCAGCATCCCTGTCCGAGCTCTCCCTAAAGGATCGCCCGCCTCTTCATCATGGCAAAAATACTCAGAATCCCGGCGGCGACACCCGCGCCGCCGCCGGAAAGGTCAGATCAGCCCTCGCAGGCTTCGTTCATCGGCCAGGGCGCGTTCGCAGACGCGTATTCAGCCGCCTTCTCAGCTTCGAGCGGCTCAATCGCCGCGCGATCTGCCTTCAGAAGGTCCGAGGCCTGAACGAACTGGGAGCCGTCCCATTCGATCATCCAGCCGCCGGAATGCCCGGTGTGGTCCGCGCAGGACGTCGCAAAGGGCGCCATCATGCCGGTGAGGCCCAGCTCTTCGATCCGTGCTTCGGTGAAGTTCAGGTTCGCCAGACCGTCCCGCAGCTGCGCGGCAGAGATCTCAGCCGTGCCATGCATTTCCTGCGCCACGCTGATGCCTTCCGCCAGGATTGCGGAAATGATCACGCCACGGCCATAGAAGACCTCGCCAAGCTCTTCGCCATCGGCCAGCGACTTACCGGCATCCACCACGTGCTCCTGGATCGCTGCCATCACGGGCGCGCCGGCATTGGGCAGGGACCAGGAAATCGCGCGGTATCCCGCACCGTCCTCACCCACAAGCTGCAAGTCATCGGAATGGCCTGACCACCAGACGCCGATGAACTGATCCATCGGATAACGCGTCTTCACCGCTTCGGTGATGGCGCCCGCATTCATCGCGCCCCAGCCCCACATGATCACGAAGTCCGGACGCTCGCGCCGGATCTGCAGCCACTGGGCCGACTGGTTCTGCATTTCCGAAATGCCCACCGGGATTGGCAGCACCTCAAACCCATGCTCCTCGCCCATAGCCTCCAGAAGGGGCAGGGGCTCCTTGCCGTAGGGGTGATCGAGATGGAGATGCGCGATCTTCTTGCCCGACAGGCTCGACAGATCACCGCCGGAAATCTCCTGCAGGATCATGCTCATCCCGTCCCAATAGGACGCGGGCGGGTTAAACGCCCACTGGAAGGTCTTACCGTCCGACATCGGGCTGAAGCCATAGCCCGGCGCCAGGATCGGAATCTGATCCACATTGGTCTTCGGCAGAACCTGAAGCGTGATCCCCGTCGACCAGGGCTGCGTCACAAGGGCGGCCGCCTTCGTCCGCTCATAGCACTCCACGCCTTTTTCCGTGGAATAGCCCGTCTCGCATTCCTCGAAATTCACCGGCACGCCGCCGATCCCGCCATCGCGGGCGTTCAGCATCAGCATATAGTCGCGCTGTCCGTTCATCAGCGGAATGCCCGTCGCCGCAAAGGGCCCCGTGCGATAGCTGAGGTTCGGGGTATAGAGCTCTTGCGCCACCGCCGCCGATCCCGCGACAATCCCGGCAAGCGCCAGTCCGATCAGTTTGTTCATGTGTAGTCCTCCCATTTTGGTGTTTGGACCGGCCCCTAATGCGGGAACGGCCAGAGTATCAGTTTCTCCCGGATGATCGCCCAAAGCCGCGCCAGACCGTGGGGTTCCACGATCAGGAAGAAGACGATGAGGGCGCCCACAACCATTACATTGATATGCTCCACGGTGGCGGACTTGATGTCTAGGCCCAGCCAGTCAGGAACCGTGTTCAAAACCACCGGAAGCGCCACAATCAGGATCGCACCCAGATAGTTTCCAAGGATCGAGCCCAAACCGCCAATGATCGCGATGAACAGAACCCGAAACGAGAGCTCGATGTCAAAGAGGTTCGGTTCCGC
>CAWUIX010000124.1:0-6725 GCA_963922395.1 uncultured Rhodobacterales bacterium
CGACTTTCAAAAGGGCCTCGATGACGATTGCGATAACGGCTGCTTTGACGCCAAGGAACATCGCCTGAACAAGCGGCAGTTGGCCGAGGGTGCCGTAGGCAAGCGCGAGCGCCATGACCACGGTCGCCCCGGGCAGGACGAACAGGGCCCCCGCGATTAGGCCACCGCGCACACCCGCAAGACGCCAGCCCGAGTAGGTCGCGAGCTGCATCGCTTCCGGGCCGGGCAGAAGCATGCAGAAGGACAGCGCCCGCAGGAATGTCTGCTCGTCGAGCCAGTCCCGTTCCTCGACCAGCTCGCGGTGCATCAGGGCGATCTGGGCCGCGGGACCACCGAAGGACAGAATGCCGATACGTCCAAAGACCTGGGTGATTTCCTGAAGCGAAGCGGACATCACGCGGCCTCCATTGTGAGGCTACGAGCACAAAGGGCCGCGTAGGTCGCATCGAGGATTGCAAGCTCAGCTTTGTCTCGTCCACAGGTCATTCTTGCTGCGCCCGATAAGGCGGTCTGCAGGCCGTGATGGTCGGCGTTTTGCTTTTGCTGAAGAGCCTCGACCAAATCGTGCAACGCGGCGACCTTTAGCCCGAGTGCAGAGAGGGCCTCTGCGAGGTCAGACCACGCCGGGCGGGCGCCGAACTTTGCCGCAACCTCTGCGACGGTGGGACTGGGAACGCGAAGGATGCGGGCGCCGGGCGCAATCCACCTTTCGATCAGCCAGCGGACTGAGGCCGTTTCCAGGGCAGCGGTATCAGCCAGGACCCATGTCGTGGCTTGCATGGACCCCGGGACAACCGGCGCCTTGTCGGCGCTGCACCATGCTGTAATGCCCCCAATGAGAACGCGTGCATCAATGCCCTCCGCTCGCAGCATCGCGGCCGCGCCATGGCTCAGTTTGAGGCCCTTTTGGCAGATGACCACGGCAGAGCGGCCTTCTAGCACAGGAAAAAGGTCCTCGATGGCCGTGTGCGGCTGCCGGAATGCGCCCGGTATAAGGACAGGGTTCTGTGTATAATCCTCGTCGATGCAAACATCGATCAAAGTGGGACAATCAGGCGTGCCGATCATCGGTAGGAGTGAACTGACTGAGATTTCGTTTGAGTAAGACATGCGCATCCGTCTCCCTAAATGGGTCAGTGGATGCGAAGCTTGGGCAACAGCCTGGCGGGGTGTTCGCAGGGACCCCGTGGCCATGATGTGCCTTGGGCTCCGGCGATCTGTCAAGCGGTTCAGAACATGATCTGGCTGACTTCCCGGCGGATCTTCCGTTTTAGCGTTTCGGCATAGCTTGTGTGCCCCCGTGAGGTCATTACAAAGCCGTCCCGGGTGATCACGTGGCGCCGAAAGAAGGTGGAGATCGAGACCCCCATCCCTTCGATTGCGAGCGCGTTGATCGTGATCCCGAGGGATTCGGCCCGTGTACGGGCGCTTTGCGGATTGGTGCCCGCATTGTCCGTCCCATCACCGGAGACGTCGATCACCTGTCGGTCGCATTGGGGCGCAGAGCGGAAATGCTCGATCGAGTAGCGCAGCATGTCACCCACGGCCGTGTCTGACATGATGAACGAGCGCGGCATCGTTCGCGCCTTTTCGGACCACCGGATGACGTCCGCGTCCGTTTGCATCTTCTCCCATGGGAAGACGATTTGCTGGCTGCCCCGGCCGGACCATTGCATGACGCTGAGCGCGACCTGACCGGCGACCAGCGCCTCACGCACCTCAGGGTCAAGCAGCGCGTCGGCCAGGCCTTCGGCCTGGATCTTGTACTCTCCCGCATCAATGGAATTTGAGACATCGATCGCCAGAAGAAGAGCGGTCGTACAAGCCGCGGCAGGGGTCGACAGGGACAGGAGACAGGACAGAAGAAGGGCACGGCAACGCATTGGTGAAGCATGCGAAATCGCCGGGACCCTTGCAATCACGATTGCGCCAGCAGGCTGCGCTATTTTCGCTTCATCCGGTGTTCGAGCCCGTCTTCGTCAACCCAGATCCGCCAGATGCTCTGCCCGTTGGCATCTATCAGGGCGCGTCCTTGCCGAACGAGATTTCTCGTCGCAACGGACTTGCGGTAGAGCGCATCAGTCCAGACTCCATCACTGAATTCACTGACCCGGACCATCGGAGCCTTCCATCCTTTCGAACTGGAGACCGTGAACTTGCAAGTGCCGATGGTGTAACTGCAGTCATGGGGTCTGAACCGCAGTGTTTCGCCGTTCTGGCGGACACGGACCGTCTGACCGTCTCGCTGAACCCAGTTCTTTACCGCGAGTGGGGCGCCTTTCGAGGCGTCGCGGCTGTTCTCAAAAAGATAAAGCTTGCCATCTCGACCGGCGTAATGGACCCGAAACACTCCCTGAGGCGTTTCGTATTCAAGGGTCGTCCCTTTCGGCGTGCGCTCCATGTCATATGGTGGCTGCGCTGCCGCCGAAACAGCACAGAGAATGAAAATGGCCGACAGAAACAGTCTCATGAATCATTCATCCTATAAGTTGAGTTGATTCATGGAACTTCCCATTCAGCGTGTAGTCAAGGATTGACCGGATAACCGGAGTGAAGAGTGGGATTTGCAATGAAAGTGCAGGCTTCTGTTGCCAGGTGCCTGCGGACCCCGCCTTACGCGGCTAGGCGCAAGGGCTTAGATTTCGATAGTTCCGACTGCTTACGCAGCCATTGCCATCGGAGCTTTGTTGTCGTTTGCAACTAGCTTAGGTGCGCCGATAACGGTGGCTTCCAGCCGAGACAAAGCAAACCCCTTTAGACGTCCGTCGATCCTATTTCGGCCCCATGATCCCCAAACGAAGGATTTTGGTGGAGCCGCCGGGTACCGCCCCCGGGTCCGATCCGCTTATTACGAGCGCGTTTATGTCCATAGTCCCCGAAGGAACGTGCCTAAGGTATTGAAGAGGGACCTCGAATTCAAGCGTGCTGAGGTGCCATGAGCGTCGCGAGATGGCTCGGGCGCTTCCTTAAGAAAGCCTCCAGCTTCTGCGGATACTCGGCTCCGACGGCGTTCGCGACGGAGGGTCGCCGGGCGAGGGCCGCCCGCCACGCGGACAGCCGTGGCATGTTTGAAAGGATGCCAAAGTCTTCGATTTTGTCGAAAGTATCGAAATACCGAAAGATTGGTCCGTAGGTCGCGTCCACCAGAGAGAAAGTCTCGCCCGAGAACCAGGGTTCGGATGTGAGCTCTGCCTCGACAAGGGAAAACCCGTCGCGGAGCGCGCGCGTGGCCTGTTCGAATGCGGCACCTGTTGGAGCGTTGTAGAGCTGCGCAATCTTGTTGAGGAGGCTCGACCCGAATTCGATCCAGGATCTGTGGGAGGCACGGTCGAGTGGATCCGCAGGGTGAAGAGCAGGCGAGATTGTATCTTCCAGGAACTCAAGGATCACCGCGCTTTCGAAAATTGGCATATCGTCCGCGATGAGAACAGGCGTGCGGCCAAGCGGGGATATCTTGAGAAACCAGTCGGGCTTGGCTGCCAGATCAATCGTCGTGCGCTGATGTTCCATTTCTTTCTCGGCAAGTGCGATCGCGACCCGTTGCACATAGGGACAAAGTGGATGGCTGATAAGGTGAAGTTTCATGGGGACTCCTAACGGGTAGATGCAAATGCATGTATATGCGGATCCATCTCGCCCGTCAATCTTGATGCAATTGCATTTACATTCTATGAGTCTCCTATGACGACACCCGATGATATTCACGTTCGCGTTTGGACGGCGCTCGCCACGGTCAGCCGTGTTGTATTCGAGCGCATCGAGGCCGACCTGAAAGCGGCAGGGCTGCCGTCGTTGTCATGGTATGACGCGCTTAGGGAAGTGGAGCGTGCCGGACCCGATGGCATTCGGCCCTTTGCATTGCGGCCAAAGCTATTGTTGCCGCAATATGCCACGTCGCGGCTCTTGGATCGGTTGGTCCGGGACGGGCTCGTTGAACGGCGTGCATGTGTCGAGGACGGTCGCGGACATTCCCTTGTCATTACCGAGAGTGGAAGGGAGCTTCGGCAAAAGATGTGGGATCTCTATGGAGCCGCCATTGAACGTGAGATTGGTCAGACCTTAAGCGGACCCGAGGCAAAGACCCTCGCGGAACTCCTATTGCAGCTGGGTAGGGTTGCGGATCCGGAATAGTCAACTATTCTAGAATCATTCTAAATTCTTGGAGTGCTTCGCATGCGGCCGATGCTGGCAGGGCGCAAAAGGTTTCAGGACCTGACCGATCAGGAGATCATAGCGCTTGCGATCTCATCCGAAGAGGATGACGCGCGCATCTATCGTGGCTTTGCCCAGCGGTTGCGGGAGGATTACCCATCGACCGCCAAGGTCTTTGAAGGGATGGCGGTTGAAGAGGACGACCATCGTCAGCGGTTGATCGACCTGCATGTGGAGCGGTTTGGCGAGACGATCCCGCTTTTGCGTCGCGAACATGTCTCGGGATTCTATGCGCGTCGCCCGGTTTGGTTGATGGAAAACCTGCCCTTAGAGCGGATGCGGGATATCGCGGCCGAGATGGAGGCGCAGGCCGGTCGGTTCTATGAAAAGGCGGCGCAGCGGACGCAGGATGCCGGGACGCGCAAGCTTTTGGGAACTTTGGCCGCTGCGGAACAAGGGCATGAGGCTCGGGCGTCGGATCTGACGGCGGCCCACCTGACCGACGATGCGGTTGAATCTGAGGATCGGACGGCCCATCGGCAGTTCATTCTGACCTGGGTCCAGCCCGGGTTGGCGGGGCTTATGGATGGGTCCGTGTCGACTTTGGCGCCCATCTTCGCGGCGGCTTTTGCGACCGGGGACACGTGGAATACGTTTCTTGTTGGGCTTGCCGCCTCCGTTGGGGCGGGGATCTCGATGGGGTTTACCGAGGCCGCCTCCGATGATGGCGAGTTGTCGGGTCGGGGCTCGCCCGTCAAGCGGGGTATCGCATCGGGCGTAATGACGACGCTCGGAGGCCTCGGTCACGCGCTTCCCTATCTCATCCCGGATTTCTGGACCGCGACCATCACTGCGGTGATTGTCGTGTTCTTTGAACTCTGGGCCATCGCCTGGATCCAGAACCGGTATATGGAGACACCCTTCTGGCGGGCGACCTTGCAGGTCGTCGTTGGGGGCGGTCTCGTCCTGGGCGCGGGTATCCTGATCGGGTCAGGCTAGAGAAAGACTTATTAACAGTCTCTTGAGGGCGACGGTTAAGGCATCGCCATAGAGAGGTTGGCGGCGAGCGCCGCCAGCGCGACAACCGCTTCGACGGCGAAGAAAGTGACCTTCCGAGACGTCTGAACCCCGTCGGCGATGATTGAGGTGAGGCGTCCTATGGCAGCCCCTGCCCAGGCAAACCCGACCATCGCGAAGGCGAGCGGCGTCCCGAGGATCAGGGCCCCGGTGCCAAGGCCCACGAAGAGCGCGCCGGAAGCCGCGCGCACCTCACTGACACCCATGGTCGAGCGGGTCGGGGCCATGTCCAGAAGGTCCATCGTGTAACGTGGGGCGAGCCAGCCGATGGCGCCCAGTCCGATGGAGGTCAGGGCAATGGCGATATTGAGAATGTCGAGCATGGGTACTGTCATCTTTAACGTGTCTAGTTTTGTTTACGTTCAGGGCGGTGGTTTGGATCAAAGAAAGTTCTCTGCGTCTTTCGCTCTCGTTCGGTGGACGGAAGAGCAGTTGACGGCCCCGGCCCGTTTCGAAAGAACCTCATGCAAGGGCGCGCAGCTAGCAAGGGGAGAGGCCGAATGTTCAACGCTTTGATCGTGGAGAAGGACGAAGAGGGCAAAACCTCTGCCGCCGTGGGCGAGATCGGGGAAGACCAACTGCCGGAGGGGGATGTTCTGGTCGCAGTGGAGTATTCCACGGTGAACTACAAAGATGGCCTTTGCATCGGGCCGGGCGGCGGGCTTGTGCGGAACTACCCCCATGTGCCGGGCATCGATTTTGCGGGAACCGTCGAGGCGTCGGATGATCCGCGGTATTCTCCGGGGGACCGGGTTGTGCTGACCGGATGGCGTGTTGGTGAGAACAGGTGGGGCGGCTACGCGCAGAAGGCGCGCGTGAAGGCCGATAAGTTGGTGCCATTGCCGGAGGGCCTGGACAGCCGCGCGGCGATGGCGGTTGGGACGGCTGGCCTGACCGCGATGCTGGCCATTATTGCGCTCGAGGATCACGGACTTGCACCCGGGGCGGGACCGGTTCTGGTGACGGGGGCGGCCGGTGGGGTAGGCTCTGTCGCAGTCGCGACATTGGCGAACCTTGGATATGAGGTTGCTGCCGTGACGGGGCGACCAGAGCAGGGCGAGTATCTGACATCGCTCGGGGCCAGCCAGATTGTTGCGCGGGATGAGCTGACGGAGGTGACCCGTAAGCCGTTGGAAGCCGAGACCTGGGCGGGGTGCATCGATGCCGTCGCAGGTGCGATGCTCGGGCGTGTTCTGAAGCAGATGAAGTATGGGTCTTCGGTCGCCGCGATCGGTCTCGCAGGAGGCGCTGCGATTGAGGGAGGGCTGATCACGCCATTTATCTTGAGGGGCGTGAACCTTCTGGGCATCGACAGTGTGATGCAGCCATTCGAGGCGCGGCAGCGGGCTTGGGCGCGGATCGCTCAGGACCTTCCGATGGACAAGCTCGAGGCGATGATCCAGCCCGCCACATTGGGCGATTTGCCGGACCTTGGACGGACGATCCTGAAGGGCCAGGTTAAGGGCCGGGTCGTGGTGGATGTGAACGCCTGACCC
>CAWUIX010000125.1:0-6716 GCA_963922395.1 uncultured Rhodobacterales bacterium
CCCGCTGTGGACGCGGCGAAGCGACGGCTTGGCGAGCGGGGGCCGGTCTGGTGGACCGACGGCGCGCCGGATGAGGATGGGCTGGACCCGGCACAATCGACCTACGCCGAGTGGTGGGCGGGTCTGCCCGAGGATGTCCGGGCGCAAGGCGGCGATTAATCAACGCATTCTTAAGATTGCTTAAGACGCGGTTTTGTACGTTTTCGGTGTACGGCCCGTGTACACCCGGTGCACGTCCTGTGCCCGCCCCGGAACGCCTCACCCGAAAACGGTAAATTGTGCGCGCCTTCGGTCGATTGCTTATCCACACGCTGTCATAAACCTGTTACAAAATAGCTATGACCCGTCTCCTTCTGTGTCTCGCTTTCTTCGCCACGCCCGCGCTGTCCAATCCGATTGCCGAGGTGATTTGCGGCCCATCCGATCAGATGCGCGAACGCCTGACCCAGGAGTTCGGAGAAACGCTGGAGGGTCGGGGGTTGCGCGATCCTGATAGCGTTATGGAGATCTGGTCCTCGGACGACCGGGGCACCTGGACCCTGGTGATCGCCTATACCGACGGCCGCCGCTGCATCGTGGCCATGGGCGAATCCTGGGATCGCCCCATCCCGGCCACCGACAATCCGGCCTGATCCTAGTTTGGCGGGCTCTTTATTCCGCGCTGCAGCAAAAGCTGCGGATCTGTCGAACCTCTATGACCAATTAGAAGAGGGAGCATTGAGAGCCCACGGCGACGTGTCCGTAAAGTTCTGATAGATATGGGAAAATTTTCTGTCCAGTGCGGAAACAGCCCCGGGAAGGGCGCCGAAAATCGACCAACCCTTCCCTGGAGCACTCGTTACCCTACCACCAGCAGGGTAACATATTTCTCAGGACCTGTCGACGCCGCTGCGCTGCAGCAAATCTGTCACAGAGGCTTCAGATCGCCCGCCAGTTTTCGGCCATCCCGGCCTTCGACCATCTCGAAACTCACCTTCTGATCGTCGGCAAGTCCGGTCAATCCGGCGCGTTCGACCGCTGAAATGTGTACAAAAACGTCTTTTCCACCATCGTCGGGGGCGATGAATCCATAGCCTTTTGTGGTGTTGAACCACTTTACGGTGCCCGTTGGCATTCCGTCTCTCCTTCGTCAGTCTTCCCGGCCGAGGGGCGTCCGGGTCTTACGCCGCGTCGGCACGCGAGGGATGTCGCACCATCGAGGGCTCAATAGGGCGCGACGTGCGTGTCCGACAAAGCTAATAAAAGGATTGGGCATTTCTGCCGAAAAGCAAGGGAACACACTGCAGATGACGGATAATTCAGCACTCTCGACCCTCGAACTGCTCGGAATTGCATCCTGTGACACCTGTCGCAGCGCATTAAAGGCGCTACGCGCGACCGAGCGTACGGTGGATTTCCGGGATGTTCGGGCCGATCCGCTATCTGAGGCTGAAATTTCGGATCTCTACGACCAGTTCGGCGAGGCGCTCATCAATCGCCGCTCTACAACCTGGCGGGGTTTGTCAGAAGAGGCGCGCGCGGATAACCCGATCTCGCTCTTAACGGCGCATCCAACGCTGATGAAGCGCCCGGTTATTCGAGACGGAGACGCCCTCCACCTCGGCTGGACCGCAGAGGTGAAGGGCGCTCTTGGAGTGTAAATGGATCAGGCGGTGGCGCGGTTTTCGGACCCTGTGACGCCCGACAGGAGTTTGTCGATGGACAAGGGCCCGGCGCCCCGAAGGACGAGGACGATCAGAAGGAACACCCAGAAGGCACGCTGATCGACGATCAGGGCAGAGGGCATCCCGTCAAACCAGCTTCCGATGTCCCCGGCACCCAGCCCGTGGCCGTTGATGTCCACAATCGACTGCACAAAGATAAAGCCGATCATGCCCAGGGATGCGAGGCGTGTTAACAGCCCGATCACGATCAGGATCGGCAGGATGATCTCGGCCCACATTCCGGCGAAGACGACAATCGAGTGAAAGAAGTTCAGCTGCGAAAAGTCGTACCCGGCGGCTTCAACGACCTTGGGGAAGATCTGGATATAGGCGCCGTCCGAGGGCCGGAAGAGACCGAGGATGCCATCGCCGAACTTGGTCAGGGCCGAGTTCCAGTAATAGACGAAGAGGGTGCCCACAAACACGATCCGCGCAAGCGTCGGGATCAGGAACGGGGCCGCGGCCTCTAGCGCGCCGAAGACGGCATTATGAAGCGAAACGAGGCGGGTCATTGGGAGGTCTCCAGTCCGGTAATTACGCCAGCGCCCATCAGGACGCCCAGCGTGGCAGTCAGGTCAAACGTGGCACACTCGGCACTTGCGGTTTCAAACGCGTCTCCAAAGGCGGCGCCTTCGGACAGCGCCGCGATAAACGCACCCGCCCCCGGCGGCAAAAGCACGGGGTCCGGGTCAAAATCAGGACGGACGACCAGAACGTCCTCGGCCTGGGCCGTCGGTTTCGGCGCGCCCTCAACCATATTGAACCGCCACAGCGCGTGGATTGGCCATGGCGAGCGAACGAGCTTCGCAGCGGGTGCCAGGGACACCTTGCTTGCCATCAGGGCGTCCGGCGCAATGGCCTGCAACGTGTTCGGATCGATCGGGATGCTGTCGGCGGCGTGATACGAATGGCGCAGCGCCAGTTCCAGGCGCGCAACGTCCGGAAGGTAACCCCATTTCGCCACTGGGGGAAAGTTCTCCAAAAACGCTGGCAATTCAGCGCCATAGAACATCAGAAGCGGGGATGCGGGTGGATGCGCGCGCAGGAAGATGGACGCCACCTTGCGGAAGTTTTCGTCGCCCAGAAGCTTTCTCACAACCGGGAACGCCGTCTGAAGCGCTTCCGTCAGGCTCACTGCGACATTGTTGCGGTACACATCGAACCGCTTGCCCGCCTCGCGTCCTTCAGGATCGGTCAGGCCCGGCGGAACCGGGACCGCCGCGTCCAAAAGCGCAGCAGTAAAGGTGTCTTGTCCGACGGTCATATCTTCGCACCGGTCAGGATCACATCCGCCCGCTCGGCTTCTGCCGCAAGCGTCGGCCAATCCGGAACATCGGTGTCCCATTCGATCAGGGTCGGGCGCGGCCCGGCCTTTTCGATGGTGTGGGCATAAAGCGCCCAGACGGGATCCACGACTTCGCGCCCGTGGCTGTCGATCAGAAGCGGCGCGCCGTGGCTGTCTTCATCTTCATCGTGTCCGCCAAGATGGATCTCTCCAACCGCGTCCAGCGGGAAGGCGTCGATATAGCTGATCGCATCCGTCTTTTGGTTGGTCGCCGACACAAAAACGTTGTTCACATCCAGTAGAAGGCCACAGCCGGTACGGCGCGTGATCTCGCTCAGAAACTCGATCTCGCTCATCTCATTTTCGGCGAAGGCGAGGTAGGTCGACGGGTTTTCAAGAAGCATCTGGCGGCCAAGCGCCTCCTGCACCTCGTCGATGTGATCAGCAACGCGCGTGAGCGTGTCGTTGGTATAGGGCAAGGGCAACAGGTCGTTCAGAAAGCCCACGTCATGGGTCGACCAGGCCAGGTGTTCGGAAAAGCTCGCGGGCTCCAGCCAGCCAACAAGGCGGGCGAGCCGGGCAAGGTGATCGCGGTCCAGGGGACGTTCGCCGCCGATCGAAAGGCCCACACCGTGGACCGAGATCGGGAACCGTTCCGCCAGGGCGCGGAGTTGGGCCAGCGGGCGTCCGCCCTCACCCATGTAATTCTCGGCGTGTACTTCGAGCCAGGCCACCGGGCCGGGCGCATCGAGAACCTCCTGAAAATGCTGAGGCTTATAGCCGACACCAATGCCGTTCGGCAGGCGATCGTGGTATTTGGGCGTGGCGTCTAGCATTTCGGTGGTCCGTCGTGTTCGTCTGGTTTGCTCCGGCGCAAGGGTAGCGCCGGAGCAAGTGTAACACCTTTGGGCTTATGCCGGCAGGTCGCGCTCAAGCGGCTCGAGCGAGCCCATGCGGCCGTCAGGCAGTTCGATGTCGGCGCAGGTGCCAGCGTCGACGAGCGTCCACGCGTTGCCCTGGTAGTCAACAGTCGAGGTGCCTGCGCAGGTCGTGCCGGGGCCGGCAGCGCAATCGTTGGCGCCAGCGAGCGAAACGCCGTAGCACTTTTCTTTTTGTTGTGCGTGAGCAGGAACAGTCATCTGCGCAGCAAGAGCAGCAGCAACGGCACCAGCAACGGCGAGGGTCTTGGTTGTATTCGACATGGAAGATCGTCCTTTGGTCGGTCAGGTTTACGCATCTGCCGCGTCCTGCGGCTGGCCATGACCTAGTCGGGGGAGCCGTTAACATTCCAATCACACGACCGTCATTGACGCTCTCGTGTGCAAACGAAACATAACAGTTTTATGAGTTGACACCGAAATGCCCCGCAAATTTGAGCGATCTCCGTCTTCCGAAACTGCCAGTTAAGCGCCTTAAATTAGGACTTCTCGCCCTATGGATCCCGTCAGTGCGAGGATGAAACATTGCCACTTATGCGCGTTGGGTGCCCTTCAGGCGTGATCTGCTGGCTGGCTGCACCGTTGACACATGCGGGCGCGTCGGGGGCGTTTTTTATCTCTCCGCTGCAACATAGCTGCAGGGTGTTGCAGGCTCAGAGCGACTCAGGTGCGCGTCGATCCCTCACGCTTGCTGCGTCTGAGGCGCGGCCGACATACCGGACCACATCTGTCACCCCCTGGAACTGGGCCAATCTCGTCTGGACGGCCGCCCGGATCGAGCCAGAGGAGTAATCGGGCGAGGTGCAGGTCTCATGCTGAACCGGATACTCGATGCTCTGGCAAGCCGCGCCGGTTTGGCACTGACGCTTGGCCCGCTTGTCGCGCTGAGCCTGTGGGCCGGGCTGGTCTTTCAGATCGGGATTTCGGATCTGGAAACCCAGCAGCGCGCCTTTAGCGAACGCCAGCTCCGGAACGGCTTCACGGCACTGAGCGACGTGCAACGCTTGAACCTTGCCGGGCTGGATCTGGCGCAAGAGGATGAGGTCACGCCGGAACAAGACGCGGCGTTTCGCGCGGCGATCGATTTTCTCTATGTGCTGACAGAGGGCTTCGAGCAGCGCGCGGACGGGGCAGGGGGATCTTTGGCTGCCCAATCGGCACTTGCGGACCTGAAGCGCATGATCTCGATCGCCGAGCAGGCCATTTCGTCCGGCTATGCCGATCCCACCGGAGTGGCGCAGTCGCTTCTGGCCGCGTCGGATGCGGCGCGGATCAGCCTTGTTGGCTATCTCGATGAAATGCGCGCCTTGGAGGATGGCGTGCTTGCCGCGCAAACCGGTGTGGCGCGGCGGCAGACCCGCGCGCTTTGGGGAACGCTCTGCCTTTTGTCCATCGTGGGGATCGCATCGATCCTGCTCTTGCGGCGTGAGGTGCTCGGCCGGCGCAGTCGGCAGCAGGCCGAGCGGCGGGTGCAGTATCTTGCCTTTTACGATGACCTGACCGGCCTGCCGAACCGCGTCCAATTCCAGGATCGGCTGACCGAAGATCTTGCATCCGGTCGACCCTTGGCTGTTCTGTTTCTGGACCTCGATGACTTCAAGACGATCAACGATACCTCCGGCCATGCTGCAGGGGATGCGGTTCTGCGGGCGGTTGGCGAGTTGATCGGCGCCGCGGCCCACGCCGAGGGTGGGTTCGCGGCCCGGCTGGGCGGGGACGAGTTTGCGGCAGTTCTTCCGGGCGACGATCTGGAGCATCTTGGACGGATGTCTGAACAGCTTCTGGCCGTGGTGTCAGACCCGATCCCGTTCGAAGGTGAGATGCTGACGGTTGGCCTCAGCATTGGGTTGGCCACGAACACTCAGGTGGCCGCGCATCTTCCGGCCACCTTTGATCAGATGTGCCGCGTTACAGATTTTGCGCTCTATGCGGCCAAGGGCGCTGGCCGAAACCGTCTGGCGCTCTATGACACGTCGCTTGAGGGGAAATACCTCGAACGGCGAGCCCTGATCGAGGCGCTCCCATCGGCGCTGGGCGCGGGTGAGCTTGAGGTCTACCTGCAACCGAAAGTGCGCCTCCCCTCGGAAGAGATCTATGGGTTCGAGGCGCTCGTCCGCTGGAACCGCGATGGGCGGATCGTCCCGCCGGGCGATTTCATCATGATTGCGGAAGAAAGCGGGATGGTGACCGAGATTGACGCTTTCATGCTGATGGAGGCGGCGCATCTGGTCGCGGCATGGAACGCACAGCACGGGATCGACTATGGGGTCAGCGTGAACCTCTCGGCCCTTCATTTCTCAAACCCCCGGATTGTCGAGACTGTGCGTCAGGCCGTTCTGGCTGCGAACTTGCCGCCGGCGCTCATGACCCTCGAAATCACCGAGACCGTGGAACTGCGCGACTGGCAAACCGCGCGCGCGACCATCGAGGCGCTTCAGGCGCTGGGGTGCCGGATCGCAATCGACGACTTCGGGACCGGCTTCTCGTCACTGGCCTATCTGCGCCTGGTGGGCGCGGATGAGTTGAAGATCGACAAATCGCTGGTCCGTGAGGTGGCCCAGTCCGACGAGGCGCGGTTCATCATCGATGCGGTACTCGACATCGGGGAAAACCTCGGCATGGACGTGATCGTGGAGGGCGTGGAAACGTCCGGGCAGGCGCGCGTTCTGCACGAAATCGGGGTGCGGTTTGCACAAGGCTACCTCTTTGGACGGCCCTTGCCGGCGGACGCGGCGCTGACCGACGCCTTGACCCGGCGTGTTCTCGCAGCGGGCGACGGATCAGGCGGTA
>CAWUIX010000126.1:0-6695 GCA_963922395.1 uncultured Rhodobacterales bacterium
GGATCTTGAGCGACACGACAAAGAAGAAGAAAAGGAAGATCGCCGTCGAAACGGTCAGGATGAGGGTAAGCACCCAGGAATGCCCACCGAAGAATCGGAGATACCAGACGAGGAAGAGGGAAAGCGCGATATACGCCCCAAAGAATGGGATAAGGCCAATTGCGACCAGAAGCGCGCTAGCAACGAACGCGACCGACTTGATCATTTCTGGATCGAAAAACGGACCGGTGCTCTCGGTGGTCTTCATGCTTCGGATGAGAACGCCAGAAGCGCAAATCGCCATTACAGCAGAAAGCCAGAAGGGAAACGCGCCTCCACCAGGTCCACCCGTTTCACCGTTCCACCCGATCGGCAGGGCCGATGCATGCAACATGAAGTACAAACTAAGAAGAATGATCGCCCCTGCGATCACACGATCAGCCGTCAGCATATCCTGCCCTCTCACCCTAAAGTTCTTGGTGTGACAGGGGCGCCGAAGCGCCCCCATCGTTTCGCTTACGAGGGAATGATCAGGACGAGCCTTCGTCCATGATCGAAAGAATATCTGCGTGCTTCGCGCGCTCTTCGAGGAAGTAGGCCTGAAGCTCATCTCCGGAGAGGAAGTCAGCCATAAGGGCCTTCTCTTGGGTGTAAGTCTTCCACTCTTCCGTTTCCGACAGGGCACGGAACATTTCAGTGTAGTAAGCAACCGCCTCGGCGGGCATGTCCTTCGGACCGACGAACGACCGTTGCATCCAGTAGACGATATCGTGGCCAAGTTCGCGTGCCGTCGGAACGTCAGGGAAGGCCGCAAGGCGCTCTGGCGTAAACGCAACCAGCGGGCGGGATTTGCCAGCCTGGAAGAAGCCCATCTGCTCGGAAGGATTATTTACGGTCGAGTCGATGTGACCGCCAACAAGGTTCTTTGCGACATCCCCGCCGCCCTTAAAGGGAACGTAGGTGATATCAACGTCGAACGTGTTTTCGAGCATCGCCGTCACCAGACTATCTTCCTGGCCAGTCCCGGTACCGCCCATCTTCCAAGTGCCGCCGGATTCTTGAACGGCGGCGACCCAATCGTCGAGCGTTTGGATTTCGCTGTCTGCATTGACCCATAGAACAAACGTGTCGAGAGCCATCCGTGCAATAGGGGTGTACTCCGCAATATCCACACCGATGTCGGTGCGAAGGGGCGTGGTGTAGTAGCTGTTCAGCGTCGCCATGATCTTATGAGCATTGCCATCGTTGTCCTTCAGATAACGAAGTGCTTCAGCCCCGGATCCACCACCCTTGTTAACGGGCAGGACAGGCATAGACGCCAGCTTTTCCTTTTGGATGATCGACTGAAAGAGCCGTGCAAGCCGATCGGCGCCACCGCCCTGCCCAGCCATGATGACCATCTCGACCGGCTTTTGCGGCTTCCAATCCATCGCCAAAGCCGTCGTTGCAGAACTGAGCGCAACGGCTCCAGCCGCGATGGTCGCAGTCACAAAACGGCGTGTAAATCTGTTGTGCATTTATCTTCCTCCCTTACCCCTGATCGTCAGAGGCCCCCAAATCACGGGCTGTAAATGCCCTGATCCAACCCGCGACTTAGAGCGTAGGGAATTTTCTTCCTCAAAATTATGGTTTTCAGGTTTATACTTGCGTTAACAATTCTAATTTTTGTAATTATGTAAACATGCAGAAGACATTTGTAGGCCCTCAACTCCGCCAGTTGCGCCGGGACAAAGGAGAAACCCAAGCGCAGATGGCCAAGCGACTTGGGATCAGCCCCACGTACGTCAATCTCTTAGAAGGCAATCAACGCAGCTTGTCCGTTCAGGTACTGGTCGCGATTACCGAAGCCTATGGCGTCGACTGGCGAGACCTGCTGGGGGACCGCGAAGAGACGCGAATTCCGGACCTGCGAGCCGCAATGAAAGATCCCGTCTTCAAAGGGGATGCGCCCGATCTGCAGGAGTTGCGGGCAGCGCTTGACCATTCCCCCCGCTTCGTTTCGCGGTTCCTGCAACTCTACCAAAGTCATCGCACGATGGCCGAACGGATCAACAGAATTGCGGACACCGCGCAGATTGACCAGTTGCTGGCGGCTTCTCACGAAGCCTCAATCCACGACATCTTCCGAGACCAACAGAACTATTTCGAGGACCTTGAACGTGCCGCAGAGAGGGTTCGGGCTCAGGTCGGTGGAGCATATGATGACATGTATGCCTCGCTTAAAAGACACCTGCGCGTAGCCCACGGAATAGGTGCCCGCGTTGCGCGACTCAGCGACATGCCCACAAGCCTGCGTGAGTTTCGGAAGGAAGATGGAGAGGTGGTTCTTTCCGAAGCTTTGGATCATCCGAACCGCGTGTTCCAACTCGCGCACGTTGTCGGCCTTTTGGAAGCAACAGAGGAGGTATCGCGACTTGCGAAACGTGCGTTGCTCGATGACGCGGACTCCGAAGCAAGGTTGAAGGTGGAACTGACGAACTACTTCGCGGCCGCATTACTGATGCCCTATGAAGAGATATTCGAGCTTGCCGAGCTTACACGATATGACATCGACCGCATCAGCGCCGCGTTTGGCGTTACATTCGAACAGGTTGGCCAACGGCTCACGACCTTGCAACGTGACGGCAAGCGGGGTGTGCCGCTTTTCTTTTTGCGGCTTGATCGCGCTGGGAATGTCACCAAACGGTTCAACGCCACACCGTTTGTCCTTGCCGAGCAAGGCGGTGCCTGCCCGGTTTGGAATGTGCACGGCGCCTTTCGAAGCCCGAGCGTAATCTTGCCACAGCTGGTTGAAGTTCCAGACGGCGAAAGGTTCTTTACGTTTTCGCGGACCACGGATCGCCCTTTGTTCAGCCGCCAGACCCAAGACAGAAGGTTGGTGGTCGCGCTCGGATGTGAGATCGCGCATGCGGATCGCATTGGCTATGCTGATAGCTTTGATTTTAAAGACAAAGGCGGGTTTGCCCAAATCGGAATCTCTTGCCCGCTCTGCCCGCGACAAGCTTGTTCCCAAAGAGCGCATCAACCGCTGAACGTCAGATTGAACGTCGACACGAACAGACGTGGTCGCACCCGGTACGAGAGCTGATATTTCCTGGGCTATGGCCTGAAGGCAAATATAGGCAGCCCGGCCGCGACCAAATCATTACAGCTTGATACACCAACGTTCGCCGAAAACGGTTCTTGCCCGAACGCCAATTATTCAAGCCTTTCTGGAAGACCTGCTTAGATTCAAAGCAACCTTCTAAACTTTGATCAATCATGCCAATCTTCGACTGTTGCCATCCGGAACGGGCAACCCAGAAAAGACCACGAACAAATGAAACAGGGGTACAACATGAAAAATTCAACCTTGGCATCGCCCGGCATGCGCCGCCGCCAACTACTACTCGGGGCCGGTGGTGCCGCCGTTGCCACCGGGTTGGGATGGGCTCCTGGAAAAATGCTTGCGCAAGAGCCGATCAGTGTGGCCGGGATCTATACAGTGCCCGTAGAACAGCAATGGGTCAGCCGTATCCACGTCGCTGCCGAAGCCGCCAAGAACGCAGGACAAATCACCTACACGTTCACCGAGAACACGGCCAACACCGACTATCCGCGCGTCATGCGCGAGTATGCCGAACAGGGCGTGAAGCTGATCATCGGAGAAATCTTCGGCGTGGAGCAAGAAGCAAGAGAGATCGTTCTTGACTACCCGGACACGGCCTTCCTGCTCGGCTCTTCGTTCCTCGATGATCCGGCCTACCCGAACCTCGCCGTCTTCGACAATTACATCCAGGACGCCTCGTATCTTTCTGGGATCATTGCAGGTGCGATGACCCAGACTGGGAATATTGGCATGGTCGGTGGCTTTCCCATCCCGGAGGTGAACCGACTGATGCACGCCTTTATGGCCGGCGTCCGCGAGTTTACACCGGATGCGACATTCCAGGTGAGCTTCATTGGATCTTGGTTCGATCCGCCAAAAGCAAAGGAAACAGCTTTCGCAATGATCGAGAACGGCGCGGATTTACTTTACGCCGAACGGTTCGGCGTGTCCGATGCCGCGCAAGAGCGGGACATTCTTGCCATAGGGAACGTGATCGATACACAGCCTGACTACCCCGAAACAGTGGTTGCTTCCGCTCTTTGGCACTTTGAACCGACGCTACAGGCCGCGCTCGCCAAGGTGGCAGACGGGTCTTTTGAGGCCGCCAACTACGGCGTCTACAGTTACATGAAGGAGGGCGGATGCTCTCTCGCGCCATTAGGGACCTTTGAAGGGAAAGTCCCGCAGGAGGCGATGGATTTGGTCGCCGAACGGGAAGCTGCGATCAAATCGGGTGACTATGTGGTCGAGGTAAACGACGAAGAGCCAACGTCGTCTTGACGCAGGCCGCCCCCAATCGGGGCGTTGCGCTACAGCTCACCGGGGTCACGAAACACTTCGGACAGCTTACGGCCAACGACGATATTAGCTTCGCCCTCAATGAGGGCGAAGTCCTTGCTTTACTTGGTGAAAACGGGGCGGGCAAGACGACGCTCATGAACATCCTGTTCGGCCACTACACTGCCGATGGTGGTACGGTTGAGGTGTTCGGATCCAAGCTTGCCCCAGGGGCACCCGGGGCCGCCCTAGCCGCGGGCGTGGGTATGGTACACCAGCACTTTACGCTTGCAGAGAACATGACGGTTCTCGAGAACGTTCTTCTCGGAACGGTCCCCTTGTGGCGTGCCAATATATCCATGAAGCAGGGCAAGCAGCGGCTTGAGACGATTGCGAACGACTTTGGATTGTCCATAGACGCAGATGCGCCAATCAAGTCTCTGTCGGTCGGTGAGCGGCAACGGGTGGAGATCCTCAAGGCGCTCTACCGTCAGGCCCGCATACTTATTTTGGATGAGCCTACTGCCGTCCTTACACCGCAGGAGAGTGACGCCCTCTTCGAGACATTACGAGCGGCCGTCGATAAAGGGCTGTCCGTCATCTTCATTTCGCACAAGCTCCATGAGGTGATGGATCTATCAGACCGCATTGTCGTGCTTCGACATGGGCGCTTGGTCGGTGAGGTGCCGACAAGCGAAACAGACCGCCACGAGCTTGCAGAAATGATGGTGGGATCTGAGATCACCGCTCCCAAAGCCCAACCACAAACGCCAGGCGCAGTTCAGCTAAAGCTGATTGATGTTTCGACATCAGTGGAGGGCCGGCGTGTAGGTCTGTCTGCGGCTAACCTGTCGCTGAACGCAGGCCAGATAACCGGGATCGCGGGAGTTTCGGGCAACGGTCAAGGGGCGCTCGCAGATCTCATCTCTGGATTGGCGGATGTGACGTCTGGTGCAATGGAAGTGATGGGAGCGCCAATCAAAGACTGGTCGCCCAAAAGAGCCCTGCAGTCAGGCATTGGCCGAATTCCTGAGGATCGTCACGCTGCAGGCTCTATAGCGGATTTCACTCTTACGGAAAACGTGATCCTTGAGGCCTACGACGACCATCCGATCAGTCGTCGAGGCTGGTTGCACTGGAATAAATCCCGTGAACGCACAGAGGAAATAATTGAACGCTATGACGTGCGGTGCCCGGGCCCAGAAACGACCATCCGCCTTCTGTCGGGCGGGAATATGCAGAAGCTAATCCTAGGACGCGTTTTCGAAAGCGAGCCACAAATCCTTCTTGCCAACCAACCTGTGCGAGGGCTGGACATCGGTGCGCTGACCTACGTTCACGAGCGCTTGCTAAAAGCCAGGCAAGATGGCGTCGCCATTCTCCTCATCTCGGAAGATCTCGATGAGATCCTCGCGCTTTCGGACGTCATACATGTGATGTCAGAAGGACGCATCTCACCACCCTTCGCCCGTGGAAGTAAGACGCCGACCGAGCTTGGCGTTTGGATGGCCGGTCAAGGATTTGAAGATGCGGCTTGAGCCAGCAAACTCGCCGGGCCTTGCGCGGACACTTGGATTTCCAGCAGCGGCGCTGGCGCTTACAGTTCTTGTCGCGTCGCTGCTGGCATTAATTGCAGGAGCTAACCCCTTCGCGACCCTTGGTCTGATACTCAACGGAGCGGTCGGTTCAAAATTCGCGATCCTCGAGACCCTGAACCGGGCGACCCCGCTGATCTTTACGGGCTTGGCTGTCGCCGTCGCCTTCCGAGCGAAACTCTGGAACATCGGCGCCGAGGCGCAGCTTTATGCTGGTGCCCTTCTGACGGTCCTCATTGGCACCCAGATCAGCCTCCCTGCCGTCTTCGCAATTCCTGTAATGGCCTTAGGAGCGATCGTCGCAGGAGCGATCGTGTTGCTCGTTCCCGTCGTTCTAAAAGTAAGGCTCGGCGTCGATGAAGTCGTCACCACGCTACTCTTCAACTTCATCATGCTTCTGTTCATTTCGCTCCTCCTCGAAGGTCCGATGAAGGATCCCATGGGAATGGGCTGGCCGAAGTCAGAAGCTTTGCCACGCGACATCCGGCTGCCGAGGATCGTTGAGGGTCTTCGACTCCACTGGGGTTTTGCTTTGGGCCTTTTGGCCGCATTAGGCGTATGGATCATTCAGAAGCGTACCACGCTTGGATTTGAGATCCGTGCGGTCGGCCAAAATCCAGAAGCAGCGCGATTTGCCGGAATTCCGGTCCGCAAAGTCTTTTTAAAAACAGCCCTCCTATCCGGCGGCCTCGCGGCGCTCGCCGGGTTCTCTGAGGTGGCCGGCCTAAAAGGCAACCTCACACTCGATCTGTCGC
>CAWUIX010000127.1:0-6686 GCA_963922395.1 uncultured Rhodobacterales bacterium
GGGTCAGCGTAAGGATGGCGACGGAAACTTAATCCCACGTTCGATCATCAACCGGTTCGTGGTCGACTTTAACGGCGAGAATGTCCTGGACGTGACGCTTGAGCCGGCAATCTCGACGAACCCATATTTCGAATTCGAAGCGAAGGTGCCGGAGAGCGGTGAGTTCACGTTCACTTGGTACGATGACGACGGATCTGTGTACGAAGCGTCCAAAAAGATCGCCGTAAATTAAGGCGGCACCAGGGAGGGCCGAAATGAAGAAATTCGTGGGACTATCAGTTACGGTGACGGCTCTGATCGTATCGGCCGGTGTTAGCTATGCGCAGGCAGACGACGACAATCTGGTCATCAATAACGAGTTGCAGATGGTGACAGAGACCGAAGCTCCGGCACATATGGAGTGGGTCGATACGATCTATTCCGGCTGGCGCTTCCGCACCGACGAAACACAGGCGTTGCAGATCGATGACTTCGACAACCCGGCAATGTTGACGGTCGATCTGGCCTTAGACGCCTTTAGTACTGTTGACGGAACCGAAGGAAAGTCCTGTGCGTCTTGTCATGAAGGTCCCGAAGAGTTCGCAGGTCAGACCGCCTCGATGCCGAAGGTCATCGACGGCAAACTGGTCGTGATGGAAGATCTCATCAATAGCCACCGTGCCGAAGCCATGGGCGCCGAACCGTTGAAATGGTCGGGACAAGAGATGCAGGGCATGGTCGCTTTGATCGGTCTTCAGTCCCGCGGCATGCCGGTCAATGTTGCAATTGACGGCGCAGCAGCGCCGTTCTGGGAACTGGGCAAAGAGATCTATTATACCCGCTACGGACAACTTGAGCTTAGCTGCGCCAATTGCCACGAAGACAACTATGGCAACATGATCCGAGCCGACCACTTGAGCCAGGGTCAGATCAATGGGTTCCCGACTTATCGCTTGAAACAGGCCCGCCTGATCTCGAAGCATAACCGTTTCCGCGGCTGCATTCGCGACACGCGCGCCGAGACCTTCGCCGAAGGTTCGGACGAGTTTCGTGCACTGGAACTCTACGTTCAGTCACGCGGCAACGGTCTTTCGGTCGAGACTCCCGCGGTTCGACAATAACACCAAATGCCCGCCCTAATTTGGGCGGGCTTTTTTGTGCGAATTCGTATTCAATAAAGTGAATGTGAGAAGGTAAAACCATGATTTCGCGCCGAGACTTTCTGCAAGCCTCTATGGCGGCATCGGCCATCGTAGGGGCGGCTGGGTTCGGGAACTGGTCGCGCCTCGCGGCTCAACAGGCCCTGACCCAGGATCAGCTTCTTCAGTTTAATACATTCGGCAATGTGTCGCTGATCCACGTGACGGACATCCATGCTCAGATGGTTCCGATCTACTTCCGAGAACCTTCGGTCAACATTGGCGTTGGTGAGAACGCGGGAGCCGTTCCTCACATCACTGGTTCGGAGTTCCGGTCTCTCTACGGGATCAATGATGGTAGCCCGTCCCACTATGCGCTGTCTTCCGGTGATTTCGCCGCACTGGCTCAGGGCTATGGGCGAATGGGCGGCCTGGATCGGGTGGCCACGGTGATCAACGCGATCCGCGCGGATCGCCCGGACGCTCTGCTTCTGGATGGTGGCGACACCTGGCATGGATCTTACACCTGCTACCAGACAGCCGGGCAGGACATGGTCAATGTCATGAATGCGCTCAAGCCCGACGCGATGACCTTCCATTGGGAATTTACGCTGGGTTCGGACCGTGTTCAGGAACTGGTCGAAGGATTGCCATTCGCTGCGCTGGGTCAGAACATTTTCGACGCGGAATGGGATGAGCCGGCTGAGATGTTCCCGCCGTACCAGTTCTTCGAGCGTGGCGGTGTAAAGGTCGCCGTCATCGGACAGGCGTTCCCGTACATGCCGATTGCAAACCCGCGCTGGATGTTCCCGGAATTCTCCTTCGGGATCCGCGACGAGAACATGCAGGAGATCGTTGATAAGGTTCGCGCCGAGGGGGCCGAATGCGTGGTTTGCCTTAGCCACAACGGCTTTGACGTCGACAAGAAGATGGCGACCATCGTCAAGGGCATCGACGTGATCCTGTCGGGACACACCCATGATGCGCTACCAGAGCCGGTTCTGTCGGGTGAGACGATCATCGTGCCGTCAGGCTCGAACGGAAAATTCGTCAGCCGCGTGGATCTCGACATTCAGAATGGCCGGATGAAGGGCTTCCGTCACAAGTTGATCCCTATCTTCTCGGACGTGATCGAGCCGGACGCTGAGGTCGCCGCCGTTATCGAGGCGGAACGGGCACCGTACAAAGTAGCGCTTGGTGAAGTGATCGGCAAAACCGACTCGCTTCTGTACCGTCGCGGCAATTTCAACGGCACATGGGACGACCTGATTTGTGACGCATTGCTCAGTCAGCGCGATGCAGAGATTGCGCTAAGCCCAGGCGTTCGGTGGGGGCCGTCGATGCTGCCGGGTCAGGACATCACGCGCGAGGATCTATGGAACGTCACATCGATGACGTATCCGGAGGCTTATCGCACTGAAATGACAGGCGAATTCCTGAAAGTTGTTCTGGAAGACGTTGCCGATAATATTTTCAACCCGGACCCCTACTACCAGCAGGGCGGAGACATGGTCCGCACCGGTGGTCTTGGCTACAGGGTCGACGTCAAGAAACCGCAGGGTGAGCGTATCAGCGACATGACGTTGCTTGCCACCGGCGAGGTGATCGATCCGTCGCGGTCTTACGTCGTGGCGGGTTGGGCCAGCGTCAACGAAGGCACCGAAGGCCCGCCAATTTGGGACGTTGTCGAAGCGCACATCAAAGAACAAGGGACTGTCCGGTTGGAGCCGAACAGGTCCGTCGAAGTCATCCTCTGAGGAGAGTTGAGAGCATGAAGACCCATCTCACGCGACGCGCGCTTCTTCGCTCCGGCATCGCCGCCGGTGCGTCTTCGGCTGCGGGCGGATCCGCTCTTGCGCAAGACGGTCCGGATCCGCTGATCACGGAAACCCAGGACTGGGCAAGCTATACCGGTGACGCCGTTGACGCGACGCCATACGGCCTGCCGATCCGGTTCGAAGCGGATGTCATTCGCCGCAACGTGCCGTGGCTTACGGCTGACCCGATCAGTTCAATTAACTTCACGCCCATTCATGCGCTGGAGGGCACGATCACGCCGCAAGGATGTGCATTTGAGCGTCACCACTCGGGTGCGATCGAACTGGCGAAAGAGAACTACCGTCTGATGGTGAACGGTCTCGTGGATCGCCCGCTGGTCTTCACCTACGAGGATATCGAGCGCTTCCCGCGTGAAAACCATGTCTACTTCTGCGAATGCGCGGCCAATACCGGAATGGAATGGGCTGGCGCGCAGTTGAACGGCGTCCAGTTCACACACGGAATGATCCACAACATGGAATACACCGGCGTGCCGCTCCGGGCGCTGCTTGAAGAAGCTGGCCTCGATGCGGCTGGGGATCTCACCGACAAATGGGTCTACGTCGAGGGTGCGGACGCATCGTCGAACGGTCGCTCTATCCCAATGGAAAAAGCTCTGGACGACGTTCTGGTCGCATTCAAGGCCAACGGCGAAGCGCTCCGGAAGGAGCACGGCTACCCGGTCCGTCTGGTCGTCCCCGGTTGGGAAGGCAACATGTGGGTCAAATGGCTCCGCCGGATCGAAGTCACAGACTCTGCGGTTCAGAGCCGCGAAGAGACTTCGAAATACACCGACGTTCTTGAAGACGGTACCGCGCGGAAGTGGACTTGGGTGATGGACGCCAAGTCCGTCATCACCTCACCGAGCCCGCAGCAACCGATCACACATGGCAAGGGGCCGCTTGTTATCAGCGGTTTGGCCTGGTCAGGCCAAGGCAAGATCATGCGCGTCGACATCTCGAAAGATGGCGGCATGACGTGGGAGACCGCACGACTTGGCAAGCAGGGCGACACCAAGGCTCTGACCCGTTTCTACCTAGATACCGAGTGGAACGGAGAGTCCTGGCTCCTTCAATCTCGGTGCATGGATGAAACTGGCTACGTCCAGCCGACCAAGGATCAGCTCCGCGAAACGCGCGGCGAAAACTCGATCTATCACAACAACTGCATACAGACATGGGCGCTGACGCCCGATGGGATAGCTGAGAATGTCGAAGTCTCCTGATAAACCCAACATCCTGCTTCCAGCGCTGGGCGGCGCCGGCATCGCTATTGGCGCGGCCTTCGGTCTCGCGACGATGAACTACGGCAACGACCGGATCGAAGCGCTCGAAGCAAGTTTCCAGAAAGAACGCGCCCTGGCGACGGAGCAATCCAAGCAGATTAGTACACTCCAGTCCGACGTAGCTGGGGCGATGGCTGCTTCGGAAGAACAGATCGCCTCGCTGCAAGCACAGGCCGAGGATCAGGCGAAGTCTGCTGAGCGCGAGATCGCAAATCTGCGTCGTCAGCTTGAAAATGCTCTGAGCCAGGCGAGTGCAGCGGGGCAGGGGGATGAGCCGATGCAGGCAATGCCTTCTGTTATTGAGACCGCCCAGTTGGACGGCAGCGCTTTTGGCCTTGGTCGTGAAGCTTTGGCCGAAGAAATCGCCGCCTGGGATGTGGATGTTCTACCTGATGGTCGTGGCCTCCCGATTGGATCAGGCGACGTCTGGACCGGCGACGAGGTCTTTGCTGAGAAGTGTGCGTCTTGTCATGGCGACTTTGCCGAGGGCCGTGACGCATGGCCTGTTCTCGCAGGTGGATTTGATACGCTTGCTGACGAAGCCCCGGTCAAGACGGTTGGATCCTACTGGCCCTATCTCTCGACGGTCTGGGATTACGTACACCGCTCGATGCCGTTCGGTGCGGCTGGCACGCTGACCGACGATGAGGTCTATGCAATCACCGCCTACATTCTCTATTCGAATGATCTTGTAGACGACGACTTCACTTTGTCGAACGAGACCTTCCTGGATGTCGAGATGTACAACGCCGAAGGCTTTATCATCGATGATCGTCCAAAAACCGAATACACCATCTGGTCGGGCGAGCCCTGCATGTCCGATTGCAAGGACGGGCCCGTGGAGATCACGCGCCGCGCAAGCGATGTGGGCGTGACGCCTGCCGATGATGGCTCGATGGTCGAGAGTGTGATGGAGAAAGAACTTGCCGCGCTTGGTGGCATCGAGTGGGGCGCTGAGCGCTTGGCGGGAAGCGTCTTTATGGACCCGGATCGTATGGCGGAAGAGGAGGCGCAGGGCGAACAGATGGCCAGCGCTGACGCGACCGAAAGCACTGATGCCGCACCAGAGGCAGCAGACGGTCCTGATCCGGCACTTGTAGCCGCCGGCAAAACGGCGTTCCGGCAGTGCTCGGCTTGCCACAAAGTGGGTGCTGGCGCGAAGAATGGCTCGGGGCCACAGCTGAACGGCGTCATGGGGCGGGTCGCTGGAAGCGCTGAAGGCTTCAAATACTCGAACGTCTTTAAGACCGCCAACGCGGACGGTCTTGTCTGGACGGAAGAGACGCTGGCTGAATTCCTCGCTAACCCAAAGGCTTATATGAAGGGTACGAGGATGTCCTTCAGAGGCTTGAAGAGCGATGGCGAAGCTTCGGCAATCGCTGCCTATCTTTCGACGTTCACGGAATGAGTGTCATGCGATCTCTGTGTTTTGCCTTGCTTGCAAGCATTGGCGTCGCGACTTTCGCAAGCGCCGATTCTCTTGGCGATGTCGAAAATGGTGAACGCCATTTCAAAAAACTCTGTTCGACCTGTCATATGGTTGGCGACGATGCGCGCAATCGGGTCGGCCCAACTCTGAATGGGATTTTCGGGAGAACTGCCGGCACCGTTGAAGGCTTCAAATATTCCAAGGCATTTCAACGCGCCGGCGCAAAGGGCCTTGAATGGCACGCCGAAGAGATGGGCGTCTTCATCGAGAACCCGAAGCAACTGGTTCCCGGAACACGAATGAGCTTCAGAGGGATCAAGGATCCGGCGGACCGCGCAGACGTGGTCGCGTACTTGCGCATCTTCTCGGATTCCCCCTCTGACATTCCCGAAGCTGATCCAACGGCGCTTCCGACGGATCACAATGTTGCCCCGGAAATCCTCGCACTGGAGGGTGATCCGGAATACGGCGAATACCTTTCCAGCGAGTGCACCACCTGCCATCGTGCAGATGGATCAGATGAGGGCATCCCCTCGATCGTCCTTTGGCCAGAACTCGATTTCGTCGTGGCGATGCACGCCTACAAAGACAAAGCGCGCGAACACCCTGTCATGAACATGGTGGCTGGTCGTTTGAATGACGAAGAGATTGCGGCGTTGGCCGCGTATTTTGCGACCTTGGAGAACTGAGCCGCAAACCATAAGGAGGAAATCCATGAAACTCAATCGAAGACTGTTTATCGGATCAGGCGTTGTGGCTGCTACGCTTGCGGCTCCGATGGTGCGGGCAGCCGGTCACGGCAAGCCACGGGTCGTGGTTGTCGGCGGTGGCGCCGGTGGTGCAACGGCGGCGCGCTACATTGCGAAAGACAGCAAAGGCGAGATTGACGTCACGCTGATCGAACCGACGCGGACGTATTACACGTGCTTCTTCTCGAACCTTTACCTTGGTGGGTTCAAGCAGATGAGCGACATTGGGCACACCTATGGTGCGCTGGCCAGTGAATACGGTATCAATGTCGTCCACGATTGGGCTG
>CAWUIX010000128.1:0-6627 GCA_963922395.1 uncultured Rhodobacterales bacterium
GTACTCCATGCGCCAGGCCCTGGGTGTCGTTGCGGGCATCACGCCCTTCAACTTCCCGGCCATGATCCCGATGTGGAAATTCGCGCCTGCGATCGCCTGCGGGAACGCCTTCATCCTGAAGCCGTCCGAACGCGACCCGTCCGTCCCGATCATGCTCGCCGAACTGATGAAGGAAGCGGGCCTGCCCGATGGCATCCTCCAGGTCGTCAACGGCGACAAGGAATCCGTCGACGCCATCCTCGACAACCCGGTCATCCAGGCCGTCGGTTTCGTCGGCTCGACCCCGATCGCCGAATACATCTACAGCCGCGGCTGCGCGAACGGCAAACGGGTGCAGTGCTTCGGCGGTGCCAAGAACCACATGATCGTCATGCCCGACGCGGACATGGACCAGGCCGCAGATGCGCTCGTCGGCGCAGGCTACGGCGCGGCGGGCGAACGCTGCATGGCCATCTCGGTCGCCGTGCCCGTGGGCGACGAAACCGCCGACCGCCTGATCGAAAAACTCGTACCCCGCATCGAGGCCCTGAAGGTCGGACCTTACACCGCGGGCAAGGACGTCGACTACGGCCCGCTCGTCACAGGTGCTGCGAAGGAAAAGGTCCTGGGCCTCGTACAGTCCGGCGTGGACCAGGGCGCCGAGCTCGTCGTCGACGGCCGCAACTTCAACCTGCAAGGCTACGAGGACGGCTTCTTCGTCGGCCCCCACCTCTTCGACCGCGTGACGAAGGATATGGACATCTACAAGACCGAGATCTTCGGCCCCGTCCTCTCCACCGTTCGCGCCACAAGCTATGAAGACGCGCTCGCCCACGCCATGGACCACGAGTATGGCAATGGCACCGCGATCTTCACCCGCGACGGCGACACCGCCCGCGACTTCGCCAACCGGATCAACATCGGGATGGTGGGCATCAACGTGCCAATCCCCGTCCCGCTCGCCTACCACACCTTCGGCGGATGGAAAAAATCGGCCTTCGGCGACCTGAACCAGCACGGGCCGGACGCGTTCCGGTTCTACACCCGGACCAAGACGATCACCGCCCGCTGGCCCTCCGGCATCAAGGAAGGCGGTGAGTTCAGCATTCCGGTGATGGAATAGGATTGGGCAGAAAGCTCCAACCACAACAAGAAAGGGCGGCCCGAGGCCGCCCTTTAAAATTCTTGCAGGTCTATAGAGGGATTAGACCTTCTTGCGCCGCTTCAGCATTGCCAGGCCACCAAGCCCGCCGAGGAGCAGGAAGCCTGCTGCAGGGATCGGTACAGCTGCGTAGACACTGATACCAGAAAGTCCATTTGTCCGACCTTCGTCACCCCACGACCAGTCTAGGCCGCCATCAAACGCATCGTTGTCGACGAGGTATGCAAACCAATCAGGATCGCCAGACCCGCCCCCGAACTTGAAGATAACAACATAGAATGGATATTCAGGATCGGCATCAATCGTGATGGTGCCAGAGTCCGCATCATCAACAAAACCACCAAGGGCGCCCGGGTCGCTGCCTTCTGTTCCGTCACCAGTGACTTTGCTTAGAAGGCTGAGCAGCTCAACATCGAACTCGTCGTCAAGGTAAGTGGCAAGATCATTGAAATCGTCCGGAGGCGGAGCGTTAAAGTTGCCGGTGCCCCAAGCGACACATTCGACCAATCCGGATCCGTTTACGGCTTCGAGTGTCATGAACCGATCACCGCCGTCCGCTGGGTCAGCCGGACTGCCCGTTCCATCCGCACACATATCCATGGTCGCAGCCGTAGCCGCGCCGCCGAAGCTCAGCGCGAACGAAACCGCCAGAGCCGCTGCTAGTAATATTCTCATAATTTGCCCCCCTCAGAGCACACAATAGGCCCGAAACATGAGCCTTCCCACAATTGCGACACTATCACGCCACCTTTTGGCCACAAAGTGAAAAGTCGACAACTCACCAATATCGGCGGTGTTCACCGATTGTCGCCAAAGCGAGAACAGTGCTCCTGCAACCGCCGTGTCGCCCGATAGCAAACCCAGCCTCAACCCATTGTAAAAATTAAGATTTCAGCCATAACAGAGCAAGTCGTACAGATCGCACCGCAGGGCGTGTTCCCACCGTGGGAACAGTAAGAACGGTCCACGCACCGGAGAACTCACGCCGAATTCCGAGGTTTGAAAAGGAATGCGCGCTTGAAACAACAGGCGAGTCGCGGCGCCGATTCCCCCTCTTGCCGAAGACGAAATTCGACGCTCTGATAACCCATACGGGACGGGGGCAAACCATGACCACAGAACCGGATTTCACCATCGGGATCGAAGAGGAATACCTCCTCGTCGATCGCGAAACGATGGAGCTCACGGATGCGCCGGAACGACTCATCGACGAGTGTCTCGCCGACATGGAAGGCCAGGTCAGCCCAGAATTCCTCCGCTGCCAGATCGAAATCGGCACACGCGTCTGTAAAACGATCGGGGAGGCCCGCGATGACCTGCGCCGCCTCCGCGCCTGCGTGGCCAAGCATGCCAACGCGCATGGTCTCGCCCCCATCGCCACAAGCTGCCACCCGTTCGCGAACTGGAAGGACGCCCACCACACCGACAAGGACCGCTACAACGATCTCCAGCGGGACCTTGCAGGCGTCGCCCGCCGGATGCTGATCTGCGGCATGCATGTCCATGTGGGCGTCCCCGATCAGGATCAGCGCATCGACCTGATGAACCAGTTCTCCTATTTCCTGCCGCACCTTCTGGCCCTGTCGAGTTCCTCACCCTTCTGGCAAGGCGTCGACACCGGCCTCGCCTCATACCGCCTGACGATCTTCGACAACCTGCCCCGAACCGGCCTTCCGCCCCGGATGAACAGCTGGGCGGAATACGAACGCTCCGTACAGGTCCTCATCGACCTCGGCATCATCGAAGACACATCAAAAATCTGGTGGGATCTGCGCCCCTCTTCTCGGTTCCCGACGCTGGAAACCCGCATCTGCGACGTGACCCCGCGCATTGAGGACACGCTCACCCTCGCCGCCCTGATCCAGGCCACGCACCGGATGCTCTGGCGCCTTGCCAGAAAGAACCAGCGCTGGCGGATCTACGACCAGTTCCTCGTGGGCGAAAATCGCTGGCGCGCTCAGCGCTACGGCGTCACCGAAGGGATGATCGACTTCGGAGAGCGCAGCCTCCTGCCCTTCGAAGAGGTGATCGCCCAGTGGCTCGAACTCATCGCCGAGGACGCGGGCGTCTTACGGTCTACGCCAGAAATCGAACGCGCCCACGAAATCCTGCAATCGGGCACAAGCTCCGAACGCCAACGCGGCGTCTATGCCAGAGCCCGTGAAAACGGCGTGGACCACGACGCCGCTCTCCGGAGCGTCGTCGCTCATCTCATCGAAGAATTCGAGGCGGATCTCTAGATCAGCCGAACCTGCGCGCCCACGGGTGTGATCGAGAAGAGCTCCGCGATCATATCGTTGTAAAGCCCGATACACCCGGACGAGGACCGGCGCCCGATCTTGCGCGTGTCATGGGTGCCGTGGATCAAATAGGCAGGCCACGTCAGGTACATCGCGTGCGTACCGAGCGGATTGTCCGGCCCCGGCGGCATGTATGCAGGCAAGCTCGGATCGCGTTCGCGCATCGATGCCGTAGGTGTCCAGTCTGGCCCCACGCGCTTGCGCACGATCCGCGTATAGCCCCGTCTCGTGAGCTCATCCGTGGCCGGGACAGAAGTGGGATAGAGACGGTAATCGCTCCGATCCGCACTCCAGTAATGCAACGCCCGCGAGGATGTATCCGCCAGTATTGAAACGACACCGGGTGTGGAAAAATGATCTTCCCACCTCTGCATCTTGAAGCTGGAACTGTTCCGCCGTGTCACCACACTCGAACGGATCGTGGGCTCCAGCGTCTGCGCGAATAGAAGGTTTGGCGCGGCCAGAAAGGCAGCACCGCTCGCGAGGAATGCGCGTCTGTCTGTCATCAAATCTGCCTCATCACTTTTCCTTGTGATACAAGGGCCTGCCCGCCAAACAACCCCCAATTGCGCGCCTGGGCAAAAGGTCACGCAATTGTGTGGCCTGTCCCCGGCTTGCCCCCTCCAACCTGCGCCGCTATCCAAGGTCTGCCAGGCCAATCGGGAGGAGCCAGATTTGGATTTTGCCCTGTCAGAGGAACAGGAAGCCATCTTCGATGTGGCCCGTGCGTTTGGTGCAGAGAATATCGCTCCCCACGCCCGAGCGTGGGAGACTGAAGGTTCCATCCCGAAGGCACTTTGGCCAAAGATCGCCGAGCTTGGATTTGGCGGGCTCTATGTGTCCGAGGACAATGGAGGCACCGGCCTGACACGCCTCGACGCAACGCTCGTGTTCGAAGCGCTCTCAATGTCTTGCGCGTCGGTCGCGGCATTTCTGTCGATCCACAACATGTGCGCAGCAATGATCGACCGCTACGGATCGGACGAGATGAAGAGCCGCGTCCTGCCGGGCGCCCTTACCATGAACACCGTGATTTCCTATTGCCTGACCGAGCCTGGTTCCGGCTCCGACGCCGCCGCCCTCCGGACACGGGCCGAGCGCACGAACGACGGCTGGCGCTTGACCGGCACCAAGGCGTTCATATCCGGCGGCGGCTATTCGGACGCGTATATCGTGATGGCGCGCACAGGCGAAGACGGTCCACGGGGTATCTCGGCCCTGTTCATTGAGGACGGTGCAGATGGCCTGAGCTTTGGGGCGCTGGAAGACAAGATGGGCTGGAAAAGCCAGCCAACGCGCCAGGTGCAAATGGACGACTGCCCTGTCTCTGCTCAGAACCTCTTGGGCGAAGAAGGCGCCGGCTTCCGCTACGCGATGGCCGGGCTCGACGGCGGACGCCTGAACATCGCCGCTTGCTCCCTTGGCGCAGCTCAGGCCGCGCTGGACGCAACACGCGCCTACATGGCGGAACGAAAAGCCTTCGGCCAATCAATCAATCAGTTCCAGGCCCTGCAATTCCGCCTCGCCGATATGGAAATCGAGCTTCAGGCTGCACGCACCTTCCTCCGCCACGCCGCGTGGAGCCTCGACACGGGCCAACCCGACGCAACGAAACGATGCGCCATGGCCAAGAAATTCGTCACCGAGGCCGGCAGCCGTATCGCCGACCAGTGCCTGCAACTTCATGGCGGTTACGGATACCTCGCGGATTACGGCATTGAGAAGATCGTCCGCGATCTACGCGTCCACCAGATTCTCGAAGGCACAAACGAAATCATGCGCCTGATCGTCGCACGGGATCTCGTATCGTGAGCGATTTGATCGTCCGTAAAGACGGCAAGGCCGGGCGCCTTACACTAAACCGGCCCAAGGCGTTGAACGCCCTAACCTGGGAAATGTGTCTCGAAATCGAGCGCGCCCTGGACGCCTGGCGGGATGATCCAGACGTGTCCCTCGTGATCATCGACGCGGAAGGCGACAAGGCGTTCTGTGCAGGCGGTGACCTCGTCGACATGTATCGCGAAGGACAAAACGGCAACCTCGACTATGGCCGCCGGTTCTGGACAGACGAATACCGCCTCAACGCAAAAATTGCCGAATATCCAAAGCCTTACGTCGCGTTCATGCAAGGTTTCACAATGGGCGGGGGCGTCGGAGTTTCCTGCCACGGATCTCACCGGATCGTGGGCGACACCAGCCGGATCGCGATGCCTGAATGCTCGGTGGGATTGATCCCGGATGTGGGCGGAACGCTCCTTCTTGCACGCGCCCCGGGTCGCACCGGCGAATATCTCGGCGTCACCGGTTTCCGCATGGCAGCGGCAGACGCCATCTACGCGACCTTCGCGGATCACTACATCCCAGAAGCGAACTGGGCGGCTATCGCCTCAGAGCTTTGCGCGTCGGGAGACGCCAGCATCTTGAATGAGGAAAGCGCACCTCCGACAGGAAAGCTCTCGGATCGTCTGGACTGGATCAACAAACACTTCAGCGGCGCAAGCCTCGGCGATGTGATGCGTTCCCTTGACCGAGACCGTAGCGAACTTTCTGTCGAAACCCGCAAATTGATCTCGCGGCAAAGCCCCCTCTCCGCCGCCGCTGCCTATGAAATCGTCGGTCGTGTGCGGGGCGCTCCAACCATCCGCCGCGCGCTTGAGACCGAGTATCGCTTTACCCATCGCGCGGTCGAACACGGCGACTTTATCGAAGGAATCCGTTCGATTATCATCGACAAGGATCAGCGCCCCAACTGGCGCCATGGCCGGCCCGAGGACGTATCGACCGCAGAAGTCGCGCGCATGCTTATGCCGCTTGGCGCCGATCGTCTTCAGTTCGACGACCCCGCGCCGGATCCAGACTGAGGAAACAATGGCCGCGCAGGAGGCCCAACAACAATCACCAAGCCCCGGGTGGGGCGATCTGGGAGAGACAGGAATGGACATCGGATTTATCGGGCTGGGAAACATGGGCGGCCCCATGGCGGCCAATCTCGTGGCGGCAGGCCACAAAGTGACCGGGTTCGATCCCATTGCCCCCTACCCAGACGGCGTTGAAGCCGTGAAGAGCGGCAAAGACGCCGCGCGCGGCCGCGATGTCGTGATCACCATGCTCCCGGACGGCCCGATCCTCCGCGCCGTCGCCGCCGAAATCCTGCCTGTCATGACTCGGGGAAGCGTCTTTCTCGAT
>CAWUIX010000129.1:0-6613 GCA_963922395.1 uncultured Rhodobacterales bacterium
CTGGGCGATCTTTGATGCGCGGATCGCCGGTATTGCCCGACAGTTTCAGGACTTTAAGGACGCGGAGGCTGCTGGAGCGATCCGGACAGCGAGGACGTTGTCCGATTTGGCCGAGATGTGCGATCTTCCCGCCGAAGTCTTGGAAGAGACATTGGCCGCCATCCCGATCGAAGGACTAGACGAATTTGGCCGGTCCTTCACCGAACCCGGCCTGAAACCTTCCTACTTTGGCGTAAAGGTCACTGGCGCGCTGTTTCACACGCAAGGCGGTTTGAACATCACGTCCGACGCGCGTGTCCGGCTGGCAAACGGTAAGACCTGCCCGAACCTTTTTGCCGCGGGTGGCGCGGCGGTGGGTGTGTCGGGAACATCGGATCGCGGCTACTTATCCGGGAACGGTCTCTTGTCCGCAGTCGTCTTGGGACGCATCGCAGGTCAACAGGCCGCAGCCCAAACACGAACGGAGCCATCAGAAGCTTGAGCCACCGAATTCGGGAGGCGGCCCCTTGCTGGCAAAGTGCAGTGGGGACGATCCGTTTGGGCTGACTTCACAGCGGCTATCGCTCGAAGATGAGCGTGCAACCAAGCCTCGTGATGTATCCGATCTATGCCTATGGATCGGACGAACAGTGCCGGAAATACTTGTCCGGTCCCGCGAAACGCGCGTTGGTGGGTTGCTTTGGCCTGACGGTGCCTCCCCAACACCCTTTCGGCGTATCAGCGTTGCGTCGCTGCCAGACCCATATCAACCTTACTAGCCGACGGTCAGGTGCCCTGGGAGGCTACTCTACGGCGCCAAACGAGACTTATTGTGATGATCAGCGCGTAGACGGCTGCCGCTGCGAACAAAACAGTGGCAATCCATCCGAAGAACCAAGCCTGCCCGGCCAATGCGTCCTCGGCGTAAGAGGCGGCGAAGCGCGTCTTACCCCAAGTCGCGATGCCAAAAGACAAGGAAGCCGCAATACCAAACGTCACGCCGGGGGCCACCGGTCGCGCAGTGAGCCACTGCACGGCAAGAGCGAGTACGACGCCCGGCACCGCACCGTAGAGAATTACGTCCTGCGACCACCAGGGGTGTGCGCCAAGGGGTTTGAGCAGATCCATGACGTAAGCGAGACCGAAGACGACCGCAGTTAAGGCAGTGGCAGAAATTCGCATGAGTGTGTCCTTTCGGAAGTCGGGAACCGTCGGATGCTTTGGGCGCCGTAGGCACGGCAGGATTGGTGCGGTCTTTGTGGCTCTGGGGTTCGGAGCTGCATAAGTTTCACTTCGTCACGATGGGAACATGGGATCCGGGACGCGGCACACACGCAAAGTTACAGCGCAATTACGTCACTGTGACATGTCGTGTGCAGCCGCCTTCGACCTAGACGACGTTAGGCGCGCTGGACGATGGAATTGACCTCCTGGTTCCAATGCTCACTTGGACGCCCTCTCGAACGCGTATGTCGCCAGATCGCCGAACAGCTTTGTCTTTTGGCTGGTGCGCGTTTCAGGCGAGAAGACAAACCATATCGGCGCAGACGGCTCCCACAAGGTGTCAGGCAGGACTTCGACCAGGCTTCCCTCTTCCAATTCGGACGCAACGGCCAGACGGGACTTGATCGCAAGTCCGAGACCCTGAACCGCGCTCTCGGTAAGCATATCAGAGTTCGAAACCATAACCGTGCTTTGCGCGGTGACTTCCCGCCGACGCTGTTTGGAATCCTTGATGGTCAGGCGTCTCTGCCACGGCAGGCTAACCCATGGCGCATCGATCAATTTGTCTACGCTGTCGAACGGACCGTTGGCTTCAAGGAAGGTCGGCGCGCAACAGATGATCCTGTGATTGTCACACAGCTTTCGGGCAACCAATGCACTGTCCTCCAGTTGCCCAACCCGGATGCCGCAATCTTGTCCTTCGGACACCAGTGAAACGAACCGGTCGACAGCTAGGAATTCGAACGTCAGCCGAGGATGCATACGGCTGAACTCTGGCAGTGCGGGCAGAATGAACCGCGACAGGATCCAGGGCGACATGGTGACCCGGAGATTTCCGGACAATTCGGCCGAACCGCTCCCGGCATCGTGCTCTGCCTTCGCAAGATCCGCCAAAATGGGTTGGACACGCTCGAGGAACACTTGGCCCTCAGCTGTGAGGAACATCACTCGGCTGTTGCGGTGAAAGAGTGTGAGCCTCAAAGCAGACTCCAGCTTTGCGAGCCGATGGCTGGCTGTCGCCGGCGAAATCCCGAGACGCCGCGCTCCGGCTGTCACACCGCCCGTCTCGGCGATCACCACGAAAGTCCTTAAGTCATCTATGCTATACATTCGAATTCTTCGAACGCTGGTTTCTCTAGACGTCGGTACTATTCGATTATTCCAACCTTTACTGTCCAGTCAACGATCGAGGAGGAATTACATGAAACACTATCTACTCGCGTTTTGTGCCGGTCTGGCGCTTGCCGGCCAGACAGCGGCGCAGAGCCCAGAGACCTATCTTGAGTTCCCGCGAGAAACGCCGCCGGGCAACCTCGCCATTGCGCCGGACGGGCGTATGTTCATGTCGGTGCACGAATTCTACGGCCCCGAACTTCGGGTCGTGGAGGTTATGCCCGACGGCAGCACCGTCCCTTATCCGACGGAAGACTGGGCGCGAGCGCCGAGCGAGGATGGCGATGGATTGAATGGGGTGCTCGGCCTGCGCGCCGACCGCGAGGGCATACTTTGGATGCTCGACGGCCAAGGCGTGAACCAGACAGGCCGGGTCGTCGGCTGGAACACGAACTCCGAAGAGCTGCACGCGATCTACTATATCGGAGCGCCGGTCGCGCGGCCGTTTTCATTCTTGAACGATCTGGCTGTGGACCGCGAAAACGAGGCGATCTACATTTCCGACACCGCCAACCACATCGACTCCGCGATTATCGTGATCGACATGGAAACCGGTCGTGCCCGCCGCGTTCTGGAGGGCAGCCAGTACACCCGTGCGGAGAACACGCCGATGGTTATCGACGGGCGCGAGATTTTGCTCGGTGGCAATTCGGCGATGATCGGAATTAATCCGATCACAATCGAACCGACCAATACCTGGGTCTATTTCGCGCCGATGACCGGGACTGCGATGTACCGGATCCGCACGGTTGATCTGCTGGACGAGAGTTTGGACGATGCGGCCCTCGAGGCGCGGGTCGAGCGCTATGGCGACAAGCCCATCTCCGATGGATCTACGGTAGATGCAGCTGGCAACGTCTACATCACCGCCATGACCGACAATGCCATTGGCGTGACACGACCGGACGGAACCTACGAGGTGCTCTTCCAATCCGATGAGGACTTGCCTTGGCCCGACGGGTTTTCGATCGGTGCCGACGGATATGTCTACGCCACGATCAACGAACTCCATCGTTCGCCTGTTCTGAACGGCGGCGAGGACGCCTCTCTCGGAACCTACCGGATCGTGCGGTTTCCGGCCCTCGGTACCGCGATCTCGGGCCGATAGGATCGTCCGTCACGCCGGGCCACGTGTTTATCTGGCCCGGCGCCAACCAACTCCCACCACTAGCCAAGCTCTAAGCTGCGTTTGGTGTATGGGTCGGGTGGGCGGCAAGCGGAAGTACGCTGCAAGTGCAAAGCGGTGGGTAGCAGCCTTCTGAAGCAGACGAACATGGCGTCCAGAAGCAAAAAGAGGACGCAAAGGCTCTGCCAGTAATCCGGAAACTGCGCAGATGCTCCTGCGAATATGACGAGCATATAGTTAGAACGCAGCCTCAAGAGCCAATGTTGACGCTGTTCCTCGAAGTCAGTTGATTGGTCAGTACCCCTTAAAACCTATCGAAGTGCGTTCCCGGAGTCTGCCGGGCCGGCAGAATCTCCGGGAGCGCCCCGCCTAGATTACAGGCACTCCGGCCGTGCGCCAGGCAGCGGAACCTTATCGATTACATGGATTACTCCGTTGTCGGCTTCGATGTCTGCGACCACAACATTTGCGATGTCTCCTGTGCCATCTGCAATTGACACGCCACCAGTGTCCTTTGTGATGCACAGGCGTTCAGAGGCGAGGACCGGTTTGAAGTAGTTTGAGCCACCGGGGATCATGTTGGCCGAAAGCTTACGATCATCCACATGGTAGAGAAGCACGTTTGTAAGCTGCTCCTTGTTTTCGGGCTTCAGCAGGTTCTCGACGGTGCCTTGGGGAAGGGCCGCGAAGGCATCGTTGACCGGGGCATAGACCGTAAAGGGCCCCGGGCCGGCCAACGTTTCGACAAGACCGGCTGCCGTGACTGCTGCAACGAGCGTAGAGAAGCGGTCGTCGCCAGCTGCAATGTCGACGATACTTCCGGCATGTGCGGACGTCGCCGCAGTGCCGATGCCAACTGCGAGGGTGCAGATTTTGAGTGTGTCCTTCATGGATGTCTCCTTTGACGAAGGGGGGGAAGAGCCCCAAAAAGGGCCCAGAAAGCCGGGGGTATCCCGGAGTTCAGAACTGAAACGCAGTGCCCAGGATTATGTCGACGCTTCTATAATCTGCGGATAGCGTGCCGCCATGACCGCTGAGTGACTGATTGCCGGCGTCGAAATAGCGAAGCTCGCCAGTAACCGACCAACGCTGGGATACCGGGTAAGCCGCTCCGACCATCAACTGGTAGCCGAAGACACCGGTATCGTTGTATTCGCCGGGTGAAGCGCCGCCGCTGACGTCAAAGTCGATTTCGGTGACATAGGCGAGACCGGCCCCCACAAAGGGCGTTAGGCGGCCATCGGCGAGCGGGGCGAAGTCATAGTATCCGTTCAGTGCCAGCGTCGTGGATGCGAAGTCCCCCGTAACGCCAGCGCCTCCGTCCGCGTCGGCCGTACGATAGGTGTATTCAAGTTCGGAGCGGAACGGATTTCCGGGATAGTCGTAGCCAATGGCCGCCCCGAAGACCTGCCCAGTGTCGAAACTCGAGGTTCCTGTAACGGCGCCTGAGAGATCACTGTCGGTCAACGTGGAGACGCCGCCGAAGGCCTTGAGGTAGAACCCGCCATCCGACGGATCTGCCAGCGTCGGCGATCCCATGACAGTGATGACCCCCACGGTGAGCGTCAATTTCGCAAGTGGTGAACTAGGCATTTGAACGATCCTTTGTGATTTGCAGGTGAGCCGCCCGTCCTGCAGGCGTTGAAGCAGACTTCGACGGCAAACCCCTGTTTTCAAAGGGAACTGCACGAACGGCATCTGTAGCTGCACGAATGGCTTGTAGGCATCGAAGCGTTTAGGGAGTGATTGAGCGGACCGTGTTGACCCACTCTGATCCGTCAGACCAACCCGCGTCTTGCGGCCTTCAGGGCAGACCGAAAGCTGCGGCTGACCGGAAAAGACAAGCCGCCTATCATATGGCAGGTGACACGCCCGTCCCGACTGATGACATCGTCGATGCGGTCCAGCGCGACCCAGTGCGAACGATGGATCTGCATTCCGATCTGTTCTTGCAAGAGATCCACTGCGCGGCCGAAGGAAAACAGGATGAGCGTGTCTCCTTCGGTCGTATGAACCGGCAGATAGTGCAACTCGGCTGACAGCGCGACAAGGCGCCGGCTCAGCCGCCCGGGAATGCGGGACCAGAACTCGGCCAGCTCATCCCGTGCTTGCAGGCTAGGCGGAGGATCGGCGTCAGCCTCGACCTTCCTGGTCAGGGGCCGCCCGCTGCGCTCGAGCTGAAGGAGACTCGGTGCATTGATAAGTGTCCAGATCAGGACAAGCGGCACGAAGAAGTGTGAAAACTCGGACGCAAGACGCAGCCAAAGCGTGTCGCCGTCATCGTCCAGCGCCGCTTGGCCGGCAAAGAAACTGTCGATAACCAAGGCGAAGGGTGTGAACAAGACGGCGGCAACCGTGGCGGACAGGATCACCTGCACAAGACCGGGCAGCATAGAAACACGTTCGATCTGGCCAAGACCCATCTGCGAGATGGCCAAAAGGACAAGAGCCGGAACGACATGAAGTGCCCAGAAAGCCATGGTGTTCAGCGTCCCAAGCCCTTCCGACGCGCTTGGCCCGATCGAGGTCAGGCCGATGATGAGGCCGGCGGCGCAAAGGGCAAGATACGGGATCCAGCCCAGGCCCGATTGCCGGGCGGCGACGGCCCCTTTGGGGATGGGGGCCGCTGCATCTTCCTTCTGTTCGTCTGTCATACGCTGATCAAAGGTATGCCTTGGAGGGCGGTAAAGAACACCAATGTGGTGAAGCTGGCATAAAGCCCCGTCGCGATCCATACAGCGCGCCGCGACAGATCAAGCCGGGCCGCGAGATATCCGAATGCCGGAAGCACCTGCATGGCATGGAGCGCGAAAAAGTGCGCCGGACTTAAATCACCGACTTCCATCGACCAGCCCAGCACCGGGAGCTTTGCCCCGTCAACCGAAGGTGTTCCAATGTACCGCCCGCCATTTCCGGCCAACTCACCGGCTACCCAGAAGGTCAGGACAACTGTCACGAAGAAACCGAGAGCGACGCCCAGGCGCAGCCGTGGATCAAACCGTGCGTCCCGGTCCAAAAGCGCGGCAAGCCCGACTATGCCGCCGGTCAACATGAGCGCCGTGGCGCCCGTCCCCAGCAGGCGATACATGCTGTCGGGCAAGGGAGTTGTCT
>CAWUIX010000130.1:0-6598 GCA_963922395.1 uncultured Rhodobacterales bacterium
CGGTTACAATGTAGGTGCGGCAGACGGGCAAGTGGGCAACCAGACGCTAGTTGGTATTGAGGGTTTTCAGCGGCATTTCGGTTACCTTGCAACCCGTCAACTCACCCAGGACCAAACACGTGAATTGCTCCGTCTAGCTGACCTCGCCCGCCGTCCGGGTGTGCAGGAACTGTCAGTGCCGATTTCACGGTTTCACCCCAAGGAGGACTCGCATATTTTCGAATACGGCGGCGCCAACTACCCAGCGCTGTCCTATGCCAACGGGATGCATTTCGTCTTCGATCACGCAATGTCCTATGCCGACCCCGGCAACCGCTACAACAAACAAATGTTCGAGTGGCATAACGCGATCCAGAAATGGCGCTGGGAGCAAGCCATGCGGCAGGCTCAACAGTCTGGGGATCTCTATGCAATTTCGCTGATGACGTTGGCAAAGCGCTATGCTCCCTTGCCCGATTTTGCAAACCAGTTCTTGCCTGCGCTCAGTATTATCGTGGAAGAGGCGCATAGACTGCCGGGTCGGCCCCATTACACTTATCGTGCGCTGAATTCGTTTTCCTACCATTTCGACAATCAGAGGGTGTGCGAACAGGATGCGCTGGCTGCGCGCACTTTGCCCGTGATCAAACGCGGTCTTGCCCTATTTACCGGCGCGTTTGACCATCTACCCGCCAAAGGACACCTCTTGCGTCTCGCAACGGAGTGCGCGCGTGGCGCGGAACGCACAGCCTTTGCCGAGGCCCGCCGTGTCGCCTCTTCCGGAGGTGATCCTGTGGTTATGGCCCGCGGCCTCCGACAAGCCGCGCTGGAAGCTTATGATCGCGGCGATCTTGACGCGGCTCGCGACGGGTTCCGGCAGATGCATAGCATTGTCACTGCACGTGTTCCGACAGGTTATGCCGATGGCACAAGCGGTGGTGAGGTTGCAGGCTATGGCGACATCGCCATCATTGCGGAACTGGGTTTATCGGACATCGCCGCAGATATCGTTGGCCAAATTGCTATTGGCTTTGAAAGCATCCCAATCGAGGACGTTTTCGCCGCTACAATTCCCGGCGATGGCTTGCGCGAATGGCTTGGGGCGGTAGCCAATTTGCTGGTGCAATACGGTCGTGTGGACTCACTAAAACGCTTTAGCCTGCATATCAGCGAGGGGCGCGATCCTTGGCACGCTGCTGCCTTTGGAACGGGTGATCTGTTGACAGGCGAGCGTCCCGAAGCCGCAGCCCTAGCCGCCGCGCGCCTGGCTCCGATAGCCCACGCAGAAGGCGCGATAGAACCGGCCGTGCTGCTATCGTTGGACGAAGCAGACGGGCACTTGCGCCTTGGTGCTTACGAGAGAGGCGAAACCGCGCTTAACCGTGCGCTCGCATGGGCTGCCACTTTGCCTTCTGATCCGGCGCGCGATGAGCGCGTTAGCCAGCTACGCGCGCTCCTTAACCTGTCAGCAGCCGAGGCACGCAGTCCCGGGCAAGTGATGGCTGACAGGCTCAACACTTTCTTCAATCAGATATGTAACAACGTTCCAACGTCAGATGGCAGCAATCCGACCATCGACACCATCGACCATGCAGCGCTGGGGCGCGATACACGCCTACGGGACGCCGTCCTACGGGCGGGCGTTTTTGAGACAATGCAAGCTTGCTCGGTTACAGATGACCGTTTCCGTTTTCAAGGGAGGCTCTATTGCCATCTAGCAGTTGCCAGCCAACGCGACGATTTAGCTCAGGAGTTTCTGACCCGTGAACTCGGGGCTGAAAACCCGTGGCAAAGGGAAGCTTATGGGTTGTCCTGCGCCTTTGGCGTCGCCGATGGGGGGCGTAGGGACCTTCTAGCCCCCTATGGCGACGGGTTGGTCGATCAAAATAAAACGGTCCCCCTGGCTGTGGCTGCATGGATCGCAGCTCGCCAGCCGGGCAAGATCGCGTATCTTTTTGAAAACTACGATCCAGGAGCTTTGACTGGCTGGGAATTTGACACCCTGAGCTTTCTCCAACCCGAACCGCAGGACCAACGCCTTGAGCGGCTGGAGGCGTTCCGCAACAATTACCGGATACAAAACAGCGGTGCATCAATGCGGAACCATGAGCGGGAACTCATTGACGAAGACTCCTTTCAGGAAGGCTATGGCTGGCTTCGCCTTGGTCTTCCGGATCTGGCCGAAGCGTTGTTCGCGGTGAATGATCGCGTCGATCCCTTTGTCGAGCCCGCATCCACCCCCGGCTGGGCGGAAAGGGTTTTGTCAGACACTACTCAGTTGCGGCTTATCCTCGCCCACGCCGAGGTCGCTGCCGCCCGGCTGAATACGAGACGCGCTTTGGAGTTGCTGGACCCATTGGAACAGGCCATTTCCAACGCGCTGACTCGACAAGATGTCCTCCTACCCGCGACATTGGAACAGGTCGCCGCTCGCGGGCGAGACGTTTTGCGGCTCTGGCTGGATCTGGAAAGCCGCGCTCCACGGTCACCGGAGCGGATCATGCTAGCCCAGCAGGCATTGGCTTTGTCCGCGTCTGAAGCCAACTTATCCGCGCTAGATGATCGATTGCAGAGCGCTAACCCGGATCTCGCGCGGCGATATCAGGACCTGCGCCGAGATCTGCGCATCGCCCAGAACGCCCCAAGCAAAACCCGCGACTCTGATCGTATTGCCAACTTGACCGACGAATTGTTCCAGTTGGAAGACGTCATCTCCGCCCTGCCGGAAAGCGAAACCAACACAAGCGGTCTCGGTCAGGTTTTGACCCTCGCCGATCTGCGCGCTCGATTGGAGGGCCAACAGACCCAAGTCATTATCATGAGCCCATTGAAGAACGCAATTGTACTAAGCCACATCGACCGACGTGGCATTAGGCAAAAACGGGTCGCTCTGGGCCGCTCAGACCTCTCCGAAAACATCCGTGCCTTGCGCGATACAATCCTTTCCACCGATGGCCCTTTTGACGATAGCAAAGCGCGCGCCCTATATGGGTTGCTGTTCGGCTGGTTGCCCGACGGCAGTCCCGGCGATGATCTTCGGTTGTTGGTGAGCGGAGACCTGGCAGCTCTACCCTTCGCAGCATTGCGGGCGGCGGATGGAACATGGCTCGGGGCGCGCGCGCGGTTGAGAATGGTTCCTTCACTTGCCTGGGGTTTGTCACCACTGCCTGAGCGTTCGACTGAGGCACGGCCGTTCCTCGGCATTGGCGCACCGAATTTCGGAACGGAAGAGCAAATTGGTATAAAACTTGCGCCGTTGCCGGAAACGGAGCCTGAACTGCGGTTCTTAGCGGCTGCATTTGGGGCTGATCCTGCGGAGGATGTACTCGTAGGCTCAGCGGCCAGCGAAACCGCCATAAACGCTCTTAATGCCGAGGGTACACTCGCGGAAGTAGCAGTGCTGAACTTCGCAACGCACGGGCTCTTGTCAGCAGATTTGGGTTCATCTGGAAAAGCGGCGTTGGCTTTGTCCTATCCCCCAACAAACGACGGAGACGGGTTCCTGAGCTCTGAGGAGATCTTCCGCTTGCGCCTAACGGCGGAGCTGGTCATCCTTTCTGCCTGCAACACGGGCACGCCAAACGCAGGCGACGGTTTGTCCGAACTGGCCGCCGCGTTCTTCTTTAGTGGCGCACAGGCGCTAATGGTCTCTCACTGGGAGGTCGATAGCGGCGCAACCGTCGAACTCATGAAAGAAATCGCGCTTGAAACTCGCGCCGGTGGCACTGACCCGGCGGAGAACTTGCGGCGCGCGATCGCCCAATTGTCCACCACCCCTGCATTCTCTCATCCGCGCGCGTGGGCGGCGTTCTTTATCCTTGGATGAAGCCTTGCACTCGCAATGCTTCAGGCATCTCGGGCCGCAAAAGACAAGTTAAGCTCGCTTTGTCCCGCGATGCCGTCGTTCATAGTACGCGCGGCGAACTGCGGCTTTGAGCCCTTCTTTACCGATGCTGCGGTTAGCACAAATGTCCGGTTCGTCAGCCTCGGCCTTTTCGGACTCTATTTTTGAGTTAAAGTTCGCCTATGGGACGGATCACTTCTTTGTTTGCGCACAAAATGGTCGCTGCGGCTGGGGATGCGGTCGATGCGCGCGCGGCCTTGCAGTCTGCTGGCCTGGATCCCGAGGCTCCTTGGGATCCGAAGGTCATGATCACGGACGAGGAGTATTACAGCATGCTTGAGGGCATGGCGTCCCAGACCGATGTCACAGCTTTGCCGATAACGGTCGGCGCGTCGATGCACTGTGACGACTACGGGGCGCTTGGCCTCGCATGGAAAGCGGCCCCCGATCTGTTCGGATCCTTTTCGCGTGTCGAACGCTATGCCCGGCTTTGGACAAGCGTCGTCGAATACGAACTTCGCCGCACGGAACGCGGAACATTGTACATCCTGCACCGCGCGGGGCCACGGCGGCTTGGGATGCGTCTTTCGAACGAGGCAACACTCGCAAGCACCGTGTCCCTTGCAAGACAGGTCTCGCCCGTTCCCGTCGTCCCGATGGAGGTTATGTTCAAGCACGCGGCCCCAAAGTCACTTGAGGCCCATGAAACCTATTTTGGCTGCCCCGTTCGGTTCGCAAGCGCACACGACGCTTTGCTCCTGTCGGACGAAACGCTGATGCAGCCCAACATCCTCGGGGATGAAGGGATTACACAGTTCATCGTCTCGCACCTCGACGCTGAAATGGCAGGGATAGACGACGTCGAGAATTTGGTCCGTCGGACAAAGGACAGCATTGCCCGCGCGATGAGCGAAGGTCTGCCAAAAATGGCGAATGTCGCGAAGGGATTGGGGCTCAGCGTGCGCTCGTTCCACCGACGGCTCGCCGAACACGGGGCCAGTTTCCAAACCCTGACCGAGGAAACCCGACGCGAGCTGGCGCTCGGCATGCTCCAGGATGAGCGCTACTCTCTTTCCGAGATCGCGTTCCTCACAGGGTTCTCGGAACAAAGCGCCTTTACCCGCGCGTTCAAGCGCTGGATGGGTCAGACACCGGCAAGCTATCGCAAGGACAGCTCTGCGGTCTGATTTGGCCGCGTCTGTCAAATCGCTGGCATCGAGGGTCAATACGACAAGCAGCCCGGCGTCCTAAACCTTGGCCATCAACTCAGCCAAGGAGAAGACCCATGCAAACGCAACCCATCCTCGTCATTGGATCCACCGGAAAAACAGGCGCGCGCGTGACTGCGCAGCTTGAAGCGATGAACCTGCCCGTACGCCACGGGACGCGCCGCGCAAACATCCCGTTCGACTGGGACGACGATCGCACCTGGGCGCCCGTCCTTCAGGGTGTTTCCAAAGCCTATGTCACCTATTTTCCAGACCTCGCTTTCCCCGGTGCCGTCGAAAAAGTTGCAGCATTCTGTGAGGTCGCCAAAACAACCGGCCTTGATCACATCGTCCTGCTGTCCGGCCGGGGCGAGCATCACGCCCGCTTGGGCGAAGAGGCCGTCCGCGCATCAGGCCTCGACTTCACGCTTGTCCGTTCCGCCTGGTTTGCCCAGAACTTCAGCGAGGGCTACTTGCGCGATCCGATCCTCGAAGGCGTCCTGCCCATGCCCGGCGGCATGGTTCAAGAGCCCATCATCGATATTGATGACATCGCCGACGTCGTTGTCGCCGCCATGACCGAAAACGGTCACAAGGGCGAACTTTACGAAGTCACCGGCCCGCGTCTTCTGAGCTTCGCGGACATGGCCGCGATCCTGAGCGACGCGAGCGGCAGTCCGATTCAGCACGTTCCAATCAGCTTCGAGGATTTCCACGCTAATGTGGCGGCGGCAGGGGACGATTTCGTGGCGGATGTGTTCACGGCAATCGCGCGCGAAACGCTTGACGGACGCAACGCGCACCTGGCCGACGGCGTCGAGCGCGCCTTGGGCCGCAAACCGCGCGACTTTCCGGAATACGCAGCCTCGGCCGCCAAGGCAGGCGCCTGGTCAAATGCGGCTTAGACCCAACTCGGGAGGGCCAAATCACGCCCTCCCTGCCTCATGCAAAAGGAATTCCGCAATGTCTCCGATCCTCCTCGTTCTACTGCAACTCACTGTCATCGCAATCGCCTTCGTTGGCGGCGTTTTCCTCGCCTTCTCGGACTTCATTATGCGCTCGCTGGTGCGCACAAGCGGCACTGGGGGCGTGGACGCTATGCAGTCCATCAACCGCGAGGTCTTCCGCTGGATCTTCATGGCGCTTTTCCTCGGCTTGGCGCCGGTCTCTTTGCTGGTCGCCGGGTATGGGGTCTTGGTCGTCGGGCAAAGCGCTGGCGTCTTGCTCGCGCTCGCAGGCGTGATCTATTTAGTTGGCTGCTTCGGCATCACCGCCATGTGCAATGTTCCCATGAACCAGGCACTTGCCGACATGGACGTTTCAGCGGCTTCGACGCAGAGCTACTGGACCGCCACCTATCTTCCCCGCTGGACGTTCTGGAACACGGTTCGAACGATCGCTTGTGGCGTATCCTCCCTTCTTCTGCTCCTCGGGGTGTCGCAGCTTTGATGCCCAAAGAGGTGGAGAAGGACGTACGCGTTCACCCTCTAAACCGCCGCAACTCCGTCTTTTGACCAGTTCGAAGATGCAGCCGTTCGGTTTCTTTTGGCGAACGGCGGCTCTTTCC